>CAZBEL010000346.1:0-2165 GCA_964490885.1 uncultured bacterium | reverse complement strand
CAAGACTTACTTCGACGACACTCAATTTGAACTGGCTGGCAAGCATTTCTACCTGACCCATGGGGATGGGGTCCTTTCCTGGGATCGGGGTTACCGAATCCTAAAGTACATCATCCGCAGTCGTTTATGTATCTGGGGATTTCGTTGGTTACACCCGCGGTTAGGCTATCGTTTTGCCCGCTGGATCTCGGACCGGGGTCATCATTACACCCATACTGACGAGTATAACCAGTCCGTTTTCCAGGAACTAAAAACGTTTGCTGGGCGCCTTATCGCCCAGGGGAGTGATTACGTTATCAGCGGTCACTATCACCAGGCGAACATGGCCTCCGTTAATGGCGGGACGCTGTTAGTACTTGGAGACTGGATAAATTATTTCTCTTATGGTTATTTTGACGGGGACGAACTCCAATTAAAATTTTGGGAAAGGGATGAATAGACTCCTCATCGTTCTTCTAACAGCGGCCCTGGCCTTTTCCGGATGCACAATGGTCAAAAAGTTATTCGGCAAGAAAGGCGTCGCGGGAACCTCCATCGGGGACGTGGAAATGCTGCGTCTGGCTTATCAAGAGGGGAAACTCCAGGCCCTGGAAGAGCTTATTAGCATGTATAACGATTCCAATCTACCTTTCGATGTACGCATTGCTGCTGGGAAGGCCCTGGCGGAGACCCACCATCCAACAGCCTTAAATGCCATCGCCAAGGTTGTGTCCGATGCTGAAGCCCTGGACCTCACCCTTATGGAAGCCTCTATCGAACTCCTGGCCAACTTTCGGGATAACCCCAAGGCCGCCGACGCCATGGTAGCCGCCATGCATCAAATCGATGAAAAGACCAACCACCTGTATATGACCTTGGTCAAGAATCTGAACCGGGTGCGGACAAAAGATCAGGTCCTGGCCCTCCTCGACCTCTACGAATCGGCTCGTTCTAATGTCAGCCGCACCGATAAACTCCTGGCCGAAACGCTTGGCGCCATTGGATCCCAGGAGGTCATTCCCATTCTTGTCTCCATTGCCAAAGACCCAGAAATCAACGTGGGGGTACGAAACCGGGCGGTGGAGATCTTAGGCCGTAAGAATCCTGAGGAAGTGGCCGTTGCCTTTGCCGAACTATTAGGTGATCCAAACACCAATTTAGAAGTACGGGAATTTGCCCTTAACACCATCGCAGGCGTGCGCGAGGAAAACCTTGTCCTTTCCTTAATCGATACGTATAACTTGGGGAAAAAACAATACTATAGCTTAGTCCAAACCCTTTTAGAAGCATTAGGGGAGTTTGACGATCCCCAAATTAAGCGGGCGATCGTGGAAATTGCCCTGAGCGAAGACTTCCCCCTTGCTATTCGGAAAAAGGCTATCGGGAACTTAGGAAAAATGGGCGATCCATCAGTTGTACAACCTTTTCTGGAGCTGCTGAAAGATTCACGCAATTACATTCTCTATAACTCGATCCGTGACTTGATCCAGAATCTGGGAGTTCAAGATCAGTACCAAGAAACCATGCGGCGTTTTGCTCTTCAAGCTCAAATACAGGAGCGCTCCCATGAATAGTCGTTGGTTTATTCTCGCCTTGCTAACTACCCTGGGCCTTTCTCAACAACCCGACACCACAGATACTACCATAGCCACTCAAGTTGCCCCTCTACCGGAGATACAAGCTGCGCGCGACACCGTCACGCTCCTCCCTGAAGGGAAACCCTTCTTCGAAGTGAAGTCCAACTTAGAATATCTCCAACACCAAATCGACTCTTTGAAACAGGTTCTCAAGGTGTACGAGAAAAAGCAACCGTTACCCACAATCAACGAGGAATTGTTAAACCTTATTAAAATACCCCAATTCCAGCACCGTATCGAGCTTACGAATGGAACGGTCGTCATGGGGGAAATCATTCAAGAATCCCTGGAGGAAATCATCGTCCAAACCAGCATTGGCCACCTTGCCATTGATCGCGATAAAGTGGTTAACATTACTGAAGAATTGCCTCCTCATGCACAAGTAGAGTTGGTGAGCGATCCCTTTGTGAATGTATTCCCTGACCGGGAGGAAATCACTGGGTTGGTGAAAAATACGGGGAAGGTCCGGGCTGATTTCGTAAGGGTAATAGCAAATCTGTGGGCCCCAACTACAGAACTGGCTGCTCAGGATTCTGCCTTCGTCAACGG
>CAZBEL010000345.1:0-2165 GCA_964490885.1 uncultured bacterium | reverse complement strand
AATCACCTATTTCGCGGCGAGGACTCTCTGAATACGGAGCTTAAAGCCCTTATGCTGGTCATCTTCACACGCGAAGACCAGCGTTTTTCCCAACGGCTGACTGAGGATATGGTTAAGGTTACCGAAGACCTGAATAGGGATAGCCTGCGGATTGTTGAGGTGCGTACTCCCCGCCAGGCCGGTACACCGGCTGGGGCGACGTCCCCAACTGCTTGGGACGTTATCTGGGATGGCGAACACCGTTTATACGAAGCCATGGGTGTGCGCGTTTTTCCCACCATTTTCATTTTGTCCGACGAGGGTACGGTTTTGGAATATTTACCTGGGTATACGTCTAATTTTTACCTCCGATTAACCAACGCCTTGAACAAGCATTTACCCACACTCTATCCCTTGGTGGAAGCCGTGCACTATTCCAAGAGCAGTAAGTCTCAACACCGTCAGGAAAAGTTGGCCCGCAAATTATACGACAACGGTCAGCTGAACTTGGTTTTAAAACAATTAGATCGTCTGGATTCCTTAAGTCAGGAGGGGGCCATTCTCAAGGGGTTTACCTTTCTTGAATTAGGGGATTACGCTTCTGCCAAGGAACTATTCTTACCCTTGTTGAAAGATTCGCAGAGTGTGGATTACGCCCGGTTGGGCTTGGCTATTGTGGCTTACTATCAAGAATCCTTTGTCCAGGCCTTAGACTATGTTTTACAGATCCGTACCCTGCCGGATATGTACCAGGTGTATTACTGGCGGGGGAGGATCGAGGAAGGTTTGGGAAATCAGGAACAGGCTTTAGAGGCTTATCGTCGTAGTGCGGAAAGTGCCCGCCGGCGGCTAACCCCATCATTAATACCGTGAAAGTTAGAAAAAGATGAAGTTCAAAATATTTGCTGCCTTGCGTTGGCGCAACCGCATGATCATTGCTGCGCTGGTGTTGTTGTTAGTCGTGGGATCCAGTGTAATGATGCTCATAAACCATTTTAGAGAGCAGATGTTTCACCACTATTTGGTGGAATTGATTCGACCCATGGAGTCGCTGATCAATAACCAGATTCGCCATAACATGAAATACCACGCCCCGGATCATTTCCAGACGTTGTTAGAGGAAATGGAAGTCTCTGAAGAAATACGGTGGGTGAATGTTTTGGACCGTGAATACAAAATTGTATTCAGCAACAACCCAGCAAACATTGGGAAATATCGACCACCCCCTCCGAGGAAAGTACACGAGGTGTTAGGAGGAGATGAATTATTTATTACCACCCCAAAAGATTCACTTGCACTGATTCAGGTGATTGCCGGTGTTCATAATGCCCCGGAGTGCTATCCCTGCCACGGGGAGAGCAATGTCCATAACGGTTTCATCGAGGTTGGCGTCACGAACACCGCAGAACGAAGTATAGAGGTATTGTTATTACAATATGATTTTCTGACTTTTTTTGCGTTTATGGTTCTGGTTTCCACGATTATTTTCTTCGTTCACCATCGTTTTTTCCAACGGCCCTTTAATGAGATTAAAAAGGCCATTAAGGCGATTGAAGATGGTGATCTTTCTACCCGTGTGGAGATAAACACCCCAGGCGAATTGACGATTTTAGCCAATCACATCAATGCCATGGTAGCCAGAATTAAGAACCATCAGGAGGAATTGGATCGCTTGCATCAGGAGCAAATAGACCGTGCTGGCCAGTTGGCCACGGTAGGGGAATTGGCAGCCAGTGTAGCCCACGAGATTAAAAACCCCATTGCCGGAATCCGGAACGCCCTGGAGATTATCGTAGAGCAATACGGCCGTTCCACGGAAAAACCGATCATTGATGAAATGTTTATGCAGATTGATCGGGTCACTAATACCATCCGTGACCTGTTAATCTTTGCGCGTCCCCAGGAACCCAAATACTCGCCCATTGAGCTACAGGATGTCATCGAGAAGGCCGTTAGTCTCCATCGTAATAAGATGGAAAAGGAGAATATTAAACTGGTGGAGGATTTTCCTTCTGAACCTTTGGAAATTGAAGGCGATTCCGAGCTATTAAGGCGGGTTTTTGTGAACTTGCTATTGAATGCCTTTCAAGCTGTAGAGGGAGTGAAGGATGGCCTTATCACTATTCGGGCTCGTAAGGACATTATCAGGAATCGCATCAAAATTGAGTTTATAGACAATGGCAAGG
>CAZBEL010000344.1:0-2167 GCA_964490885.1 uncultured bacterium | reverse complement strand
GAACTCCAAGATTGGATAAATACATTTGATACATTCCTGGGAAAGTTCGACCCGGATGGTAAAGGGGTCCTTTTTAATTATGCTCCGGTTAAAGCCGGAGGTCTTACTTGGGGCGATATAATTGATAAATACTTTCCGGACACTAAGTGGTGGACGCACTCTGAAACAGAGAGAGCTCGAATTGTCAAATGCTTTGAAAAGGCTAAGGCCGGTAAAGGGAGTAGTATTGAGACAAACTTTCGAAGTGCGAATGGTACTCCGGTACCTATCATCTTTAATTGCCAGCCAGTTGTGGATGACGATGGGAAGGTTAAATATATTACCGCTGAAGGAAAGATAATTATTGATGAAATAAATCTACGTAATGCCTTAAAAGCGGAAAAGGAAAGCCTTGAAAAGCGGGTAAAAGGACGTACATTCGAATTGTTGGCTGTTAATGAAAAATTGAAAGCAGAAATAAAAGAAAGAAAGCAGATGCAGAAAGCGTTAGCGAAATCCGCGTCCGAGTGGACCTACGCCATGGATTTTATAGAAGATGCAATCTACTTATTAGACATGGACGACAAGGTAATACGCGCAAACAAAGCGTTTTACGAGTTAACCAGCCTTACACCAGAACAAACTATCGGGCAGGACATAACATCAATCATACACCCCCAGGGAGAAGCGGTTCCTTGTCCGGTATGTAAGGCGAAGCAGGACAGGCGGGACGCCTTTGTTTCCATGGAAGCGGACCATCCGGATAACACCACGGGAAAGCCCATTGAAGTAATGGTGAAAATGATCCGCGACGAGATGGATAAACCAATCACCATTCTTATGGGCATTCGCGATCTTACCAGGCAGCGGAAGTTTGAAGAGGAACTGCAAAAATATCAACAGCAATTAGAACAACTGGTCGAAGAGCGCACCGCCGAACTGCAGATGGCAAACAAAGAGCTGAAATCTTTTACCTATTCGGTATCTCATGATCTGCGCGCACCGCTACGCGCCATCAGTGGTTTTGCACAAATCATTTCCCAACGGCACCGTGCCAGTTTGAAGGAAGAAGGCCAACATTACTTCGATAATATCATTGAAGCCAGTACCCACATGGGAATGCTGATCGAAGATTTGCTGAAATATTCTCAAATAGGGCGAAAAGCAGTGGACCTTGTGCCCACACCGTTAGGTGGCATATTGGAAATGATTACGGACACTCTCTCCGAACGCATAGCTGAATCAAACGCACAGCTCGATCTACCCACGGACCTTCCCACAGTTATGGGTGACCAGACACTCCTGGTCCAGATATTCACCAATCTTCTTGATAATGCCTTACTCTACCATAAACCTGAAAAACCACCGCTAATCAAAATGACCAGTCAGTTTGATGATGGCCATGTGATCATCAGTGTCAGCGATAAAGGCATTGGTATCGCTCTTGAGTACCATGGCAAGATATTCAATATTTTCCAGCGACTGCATGATCAAGATGAATACCCCGGCACCGGGATCGGCCTGGCAATAGTAAAGAAAGCGGTAGAATTGCAGAAGGGTGCTTTGTGGGTCAAATCCTCTCCCGGTAGAGGAAGCACATTTAATGTCAAATTGCCATTGGGAAATAATGCGTAAATGGTCCCTTGTGATATTGTTAATCTGAATAATTCATCGCCAATTTTACGATTCTAAGTCCCGAAATAATACGATTTATAGAATTGTTACTGGCCCTGATTGGTCCTAACGTTTTATGTTGAGGGCTAATCGCGACACCGATGAGCCAGTGTCGACACTGAAAGTAAATTCATTTTTATGGGCTCACGAATTTATTAGGCTTACTTAATGAAAGGAGACAAGCTAATATGAAACTGGCAAAAATTCTTTTGGTAGAGGACAACCGTATGGATATCGAGTTAACCCTGGATGCTTTTTCACAAGCTCGAATGAAAAATAACGTTGAAGTGGTTAGGAATGGACAGGAGGCTATGGATTATTTATTGGGTAAGGGTAAATACGAGAACCGGACGGAATATCCAATGCCCGATATTATTTTGCTGGATCTGAAGATGCCAGGTATCGATGGTCATGAAGTATTGCGCCGGGTAAAATCCACGCCCAAGATAAAACGTATTCCGGTGATTATTCTTACATCCTCCAAAGAAGAAGGCGACTTGATTACCAGTTATGA
>CAZBEL010000343.1:0-2185 GCA_964490885.1 uncultured bacterium | reverse complement strand
ATCCAGAAATTGGAACATGAGACTATCCGTAATTTAAAAATTCGCCAGTGGTTGCTGGTTTTGTTGCGGACATTAATCATTATAGCCCTGGTTCTCATGACCTCTCGCCCAGTTCTGCGGGGCTTTTCCCCTATCTGGGTTGGTGGGGAGGTAGAATCCCATGTAGTGATTGTCGTGGATAACTCAGCCAGTATGTCACTCGTGTCAGATGGGAAGTCGCTCCTGGATCAGGCTCGGGAGGCGCTACCGGTGATCTGGAATCAGTTGGAAGGTCAAACTTCCCTGGAAATTTACCAAACGAACCCTTTTAAACGTATCTTCAACGGAACCAGAGAGCAACGAGAAACGGCTTTAAAGCGGGTCCAGGAGATTCCACAGTCAGTGGCGACTGACGACCTGTGGATCAAGGTGGATTCTGCACTAACTCAGTCGAAGGGAACAGAGCCAAACAAGGAGTGTTTTATTCTCAGTGATTTTCAAACTCTCCCACCCACGAGTTTCTGGTCAAATATCGAGTCAAAGGACCCAACCGATTCCCTGGAAACTCAATGGAAGCTCTATACCCTATTTCAGAAAGAAGTTCAAGACAATCTACGAGTACTCCGAATAGCCGCAGTTAGTCAGGTTAAACTCCCTACACATCTTTTAACGCTCAGCACGACTATTATGAATGATGGTAGTCTTCCCCGGGAGAACGTACCCGTGGAGCTTTTCCTCGATGAGGATCGCGTTGGCCAGGTAGTGGCGTCCTTTACACCGGGGCAGTCCAAGGGGTTCCAGTTTCAAGTATATCCCGGAAAAAGCGGAATAATTCAAGGCGTCTTGGAAATTCCACCCGACGACTTTGCACTGGACAATCGTCAGACCTTTGAGTTATCCATTCCCCAGAGGATTGCCTGTAAGATCGTGGCTCCTTCAGTGGAGGATATTTTTCTCTTGCGGAAAGTCCTCACCTCTATTGATGGTGGAACCGATTTTCTAGACTTAGATTACAAGATCGACCCAGCCCCTGAACATCTCTTTTTAGAGGATCAAGACATACTTATCATCCATTCCCCAGCCAACTTGCCCCCTGGGGTAGTGGATGAAATCCAGGCTTTCTTGGAACAAGGGGGTGGCCTTATCTGGTTTAGTGGTGATCCCTCAACGGAAGAGAGGTCCCCTAACGTGGAAACGTTAATGCGACTGCCCTGGAGAGCCTCTCTGGAAACCGCTAGTGATCAGTCTTATTATTCGGTGGAATTGACCGAACGGTCCCTGCTCCTTTTCAGTGATATGGACGTGAAGAAAATTCTGCCTGAATTGCCGGAAGTCTACCGTTACAATAAAGTGCAATTGACCAAGGAGCAATACCCACTGCTAAAACTTCACAATGGAGATCCGTTCCTGGTGGAGGGGAGGACTTTCGGCGGACCGTATTATTATTTTGTTTTGCCTTTAAACTTAGAATGGAGTGATCTACCCCTGCGAGGATTGGTTGTGCCGTTGATGCATCGTCTCCTCATGCGGTTGGCCACCGATGATGAACAGGTTGCCCCAGTGACCATCGGCAACCCTAAGGTAATCTCCATCAAGCGACAATTTGTAAATGCCCGGTGGGAATTGGTGAAACCTTCCGGGAAACGGATTCTTTTAATTCCTGACTACAATACCCAGGTTTTATCCATACTTCAAACGGACGAATTGGGCTCCTACCAAGTACTGGCAGATGGTGACTTATATGCAGCCTTTTCTACCCGTCTGCATCCGGTAGAATATCCGTCTGTGCGGGCCGATAGAGACAAGATTCGCTCAGTCCTGGGTAAAGACCGGGTACGGTTTCTTTCAACCTCGGAAAACTTGGCGACTCAATTACACGATTTGCGACGGGGTAAATCTCTCTGGAGACGCTTTTTGCTTTTAGCGATTGGCCTTTTGTTTTTAGAGTCCGTACTGCGCTACACCCCCAAAGAACGAAGGAAATCTGCTCATTCCCTTGAGAAGGATTGAGACCCACGATCGCGAACGGACGCTCTTAGTTGGAACCGTACACGGGGCCATCACTATTGAGGCAATCGAAGATCATCTTCAGGAATTAACCCTATTAGTAGAGACAGCGGGAGGGGAGGTAGTGGGCGTCATCACTCAGCGGTTATCCAGGATTAATCCCCGGTATTTCGTTGGTAAAGGTAAGGCGGAGGAGATT
>CAZBEL010000342.1:0-2187 GCA_964490885.1 uncultured bacterium | reverse complement strand
TCTGTTTCTGTAGAAATCAGGTTACCAAAGACATGGGTTAGTAATTCCAGGCGGGAAGCCACTGTACTCTGGGTGACCAAATCCTTGTAATAAAACCGGTGCTGCAAATCCTTCACATTTCTCAACAAACTATAAATCGTCGGACAAATCCCTTTTCTCCTCTCTATAGAGATAAGTTTTAAAAATAGCGATTTTGCTTGATCCCAGAAATTGAAACATTCACTCAAATGTCCAACAATAATTTGGTCCCACTCATCTTCAGGAACATTGGGGGGAGGCCTGAATAGATTGAACCTTAGCTCATTCCAGTTTAGAAGTAGAAAATCCGGATATTTCATTGCTATGTGATTGTACTCTTTCTTTGGATCACTAATTTTAATCGATCTAATTCCAATCCTGTATGCTTGTTCGATAAGAACCTTACCAAAATTTGATTTCCCACTTCCTGCAAAACCAGCAACAAGTATATGCTGAGGTAATACATCTGTACTATACCTTAGCTCTATCTCTTCCCTACCTATGACATTTCCCAACACCAGTTCTCCTACAAGCTCATCCTGATTGCATGGTAAAGAAAAGACATCTTTGATAAAATAATTGCCGTCCACTTGATTCAATAAATAACCGTAGAGTTTGTTAGCCATTACATTATTCCATCTGATTGACAACCATTGAAGTGAATTCCTGACGAAAGGACTTTCCAGAAGATTAGAATCCCTTGCCATGGCCTCAAGAATTACTAGTTTTTCCATAATTTTCTTATTCATCGCCATCCCATCCGCATAGGTATTTCACAGTATCACCAATAATTCTCAAAGCACCGCTTTGTATCCTAGTCTTGATTATATCCTTTTCATGATCAGGACAATATGGTCTTTCGTCATCCCACCACAGCACTTCCTTGTCACATAACTTTTCACCACAAATAGAACAAGTATATAATTGGCATCGTGTACATACAGTATGACCCAGCTTGCACCTACCCAGTACCTGTTCTAACGAACACGCGCGATGACCACAACTTAGTACCTGATTTCCTATATTTGTTCGAACAACAGGCATTCCTTGCTCATTGATTGTCAAGACCGTGTACTTTATTTTGATAGGAATCACTTCGCCGGTATTATTATCTAGTAAAAACTCACCTTCCAGTTCATTCCCCAGAGGTTCATTGCTATTTACTTCCTGTTGCTCTGCATTCCTAAAGATCTTCTCAGAGAATTCCCGGTCGGTTTTTCTGAATGTTGACATGATTCACTCCTCTTTTTTAAAAAATGATCTTGATTAATATCCAACCCAAAGCACCCCCTAGTGCACCGCCAACAGACCTATTTATCCCTTCTGGCAATACATCTAAGCAAAGTACCTCAATTAGCATTACTGCCAGTTGCAGAGCACTCCATAAAACCATAACTAACGAACCAATTAACAAAAGACCTGCAACCAGTTCCGCATTGTTACTACCTGGAAATTTTTCTATGACAAAACCGTAAACAGATAGTGGCACTCTAATCAGTATGTAGATTAATCCAATTCCACCACAAAACATGATTAAACCCTTCAAACCCACTCTTGTACCGATTATCAAGCCAATAATTAAGAAGATTGTGGCTAACATAGTCTTTCCTCCTCTTCCTTATTATGATTGGTTATCAATACAATTAGACAATTCCGTGCAACAAAAAACAATTAAAAATGGATGGATCGACAGTGAATGTCGGATCATTCATTTTCTTCATTTGAATTCTCCCTTGACCTTGCAGAAAGAAAAAAGCCCTCCAACAAGGTTTTAATCCCCTAGTCTAAAAGCCCCTAAAGCTTTTATTGCAGTAATTGAGGTTTTTAACCAACATTGGCATAAAACCACCTATAAGGTTATACCGTATGCACTATAAGTTGAAAACACGACTTTAAATTATTTTACCGTCTACATACTGTTTGACAAGTTGGTAATGAATAGACTTAGTAGGGTTTTAGAAAAAAGATCATGTCACTTTTCTACATTTAAAATAATATTCAATCAATAAAAACCACACCCCGATGAATTTTAAGCCGAAAACAACGAAGAGTAGCGACCTTTTAAAAACAACCGATTACAAAGCAGGATTATTCTAGCAATTTCTTAAATGTAGGACTAACCTCAATGTATCTATGCACGGCAGCAGGGCGTTCAGCACTATAGTGAAG
>CAZBEL010000341.1:0-2188 GCA_964490885.1 uncultured bacterium | reverse complement strand
GGACGGGCCCAGGCTTTGGTATGAAGCGATAACTTCATTATGCCGTGGACCGGCGAAAATCCCGGCGGGTTAGGCCGTCTTTTTTATTCATTTATAGTTCCTCCATCAAGAAAACAAGTCGTGTGAGCTAATCTCACTATTCAAATGTAGACAGGTCAGTCCAGATGAACAACTCCATCCGGTTGATGAATTGACGGAACCGTTGACTGATAAGATCACACATTGTTGAGGTTCATGTAAACTTGTTGGGAACTTTCCCCCGGGCTTGTGATATAAAGGTGCCACCCGAGAAGGATTTATCAAACTAACATTTTGGAGGAGAATAACGAATGCTTAGACCAAATAGAAACAGAAAAGACAAGCATCGTGCCAGACATCCCGGGATACGACTTTCCTTTTACAAGGAATGGCGAGAACGAAGTACGTCAAAGGGTTGGCGCGATCACCTGATTTAACCAAAATAAAAAAAGGCTCCTTACGAGGAGCCTTTTCTTTTATCCTTAATTCTACTTTCTACCTGTTTATTAGACAATATTATTGTACGATCAGAAAAATCCCAAGAATGCCAATGGCACAGGTGATCCTCCTAACCAAAGTCATCGTTTTTAGAATTGATTTTATTTTGTCTTGGCTCAATACAATATCCCTCGCGGGATTGCTATGATACACTTCACGGACTTGTTTTAAAGGTATTTCAGTGTGGTCAACCGTCATCAGGGTAGAGTTTATAAGCCGGAGGGATAATGGATTAAACCCATTCATAGAGAACATTTTAATAGTGAGTCGCCCCACCACTTCCACTTGGGTGCTATCATTGAGTAAGGCTATGTGTTCTGAGGTACATATAGAACAGGTTTGGGCAAAACTCGGAGAAATTGCTAAGGAGATGAGTGCTAAAATGAAAAGAAATTTCCTCATAGCAAGTGCCAATATATACGATAAGATAAAGACAAGCAAACTGAATTGATTCAGTTATACACCGCACGAACCTCTATAGATTTCCCTGGAATAACTGCTGACATACGGAGGGACACGTAACCCATAAACACACTCTTTTATCGTGCTTGCATAGGTTTTTGAGATAATATAGAACGGGCCCAATGAATACAGGATCGATAGTGTAGCCTGTTTGCTGGTAAACGTCCTGGACTAGCCATTCCCGCGCTGCGATGGGAGGTATGCGAGTTTCCCTCGCAGAAGGAAAAACTGTTTGCAAAGCTCTTAACAGGTTCCCACTGGCAATGGGAACGAAGTGAGTGTGTTCCTTCCCGACGTGGTCCCGGACGATACTGGCCGTTTTCTGATAAGCCAGGTCCTGCGATAGAGCCCCACCAAACTTGAGAAAGATGTCCTTCCTATGCCTCCAGCGTTGCCGGTATAAGGTGACCAAGAGTTTTATTAGTGATTCTTTCATAACCTGTACGTTGGGTAGGGTATCAAGCGTATTTTTCATCAACTGGCGGCAGGTCCGGCCCTCATAAATAGTTCAAACTGGAAGAATCAAGTGGTTAGAGGACTAAGTGCCTTATTGAAATTTCCCCCAATTGCTATGTCAATTTTAAAGACTTGGTTCAAACAAACGCATTTATCTTTTCCAACAATTTCTCTCTTTTAACCGGCTTTGCCAAGTAATCGTTACATCCCGCAGCCAGACAATTGTCTCGATCTTTGATCAGGGCATGCGCGGTGGCTGCAATGACTGGTGTCACATACCAGGTCTTGGTCTTCCGCATCCATCGGACCAGATCTAGACCATCTTCATTTCCATCTAACGATAAATCCAATAATACCGATCTAACCGGATATTTTTTTAACCGTCGCTTGGCTTCCTCCACGGTAGTAGCAAAACAAACATTGTACATATCCCTGAGGAAATATTCAGTGAGCTTTTGTGAATTGGGATCGTCCTCCACAACCAATACCAATGGCTTTTCGTCTGGTTCTAGAGTCGATGTGACTTTGTTTTTTTCTATTGCAACCTGCTTTTTGGCGACACTTCTATTCACCGATTTGAAAGTAAGGGTGAACGTCGTCCCGATGCCCTTGACGCTCTCTATATTAATGTCTACATGGTTTAAATCCAGATGACGCTTGGCAATGGCCATGCCCAGACCGATACCCTGGAACTTCTTTGTGTAGCCCTCACTCTCCTGGGAAAAGGCTTCAAACAAACTGTCCAGATACTCCG
>CAZBEL010000340.1:0-2191 GCA_964490885.1 uncultured bacterium | reverse complement strand
ACAAAAAAAGAATTAGAAACAGTGTGGAAAAATGAGATGACGGTCAGAATGCCTGATTAGACCCGGTAATATTAATGATGGCAATTAGTGAAATTTACTTCATGGATGAGATTCCTCCAAAAGTGTCCATTAGCGAGGCCATAGAAATTGCCAAAGTCTACAGCACCGAAGATAGTTCCGGGTTCGTGAACGGGATATTAGACGCTATTTATAAACATAAGTTAGCAGAAAATCATGCTACAAAGGTAAAGGCATCATGATCACGGGTGTACTAAAACGCATTTTTGGGACCAAGTCGGAACGGGACATCAAGAAGATTTTACCCCTGGTAGAGGAAATCAATGCCTTTGCCGAAACACTACGTGATCGCTCCGATGAAGAATTTGTTCAAAGAACAGAGGAGTTTAAGGAGGAGATAGCCACTGTACGGGAGGCCGCAAAAGCGGAGATCGAAGGAAAGAACCTCGATAGGGAGGAGGCTCATAAATACGTCCATAAAGCTGAACAGAGGAAGCTTGATGAAATCCTCCCTGAGGCTTTTGCCATGGTCAAGGAAACTTGTCGGCGACTAGTAGGGCAAACCTGGAAAGTATTGGGACACGAACAAACCTGGGATATGGTTCCGTATGACGTTCAGCTTATCGGCGCTATTGTACTTCACCAGGGTAAAGTTGCGGAGATGAAAACCGGTGAGGGAAAGACTCTGGTTGCCACCATGCCCATGTATTTAAATGCCCTGACCGGTCGAGGTGTCAATCTGGTCACGGTCAACGATTATCTGGCCCAGCGAGATGCGGAGTGGATGGGGGAAATCTACCGGAGGTTAGGCCTCACGGTGGGGTATATTTTAAATACCATGGATAATGTCGAGCGGCGGGCAGCATACAACTGCGATATCACCTATGGCACCAACAACGAGTTTGGTTTTGACTATTTGCGGGATAACATGGCTTTATCCGCCGAGGATCAGGTGCAGCGCGGCCATGCTTATGCCATCGTGGACGAGGTGGACAGTGTCCTGATTGACGAGGCCCGGACTCCGCTCATTATCTCCGGTTCCGTGGATGCTCCGGTGGATGAAACGGCCATGGAATTGAAACCCTTAGTCCAGAGCCTGGTACGGAAACAGAATGCCTTGGTGACAGAGTTGGTGCGGGAAGCGAGGGCTTTGATGGAGAAAGGGGAAGACCAGGAAGCCGGTTTAAAATTGCTCCAGGCCAGCCGGGGGATGCCGAAGCACAAGCAAGTGATGAAGATTTTCCAGGAAGCGGGGACGAAGAAGCTGGCTCATAACGTAGAGTCCGTTTTTCTCCGGGATAAAAAGATGCATGAAGTGGACGAAGAACTCTACTTCAGTGTGGACGAAAAGACCCATATCATCGACATCACGGAAAAAGGCAGGCAGGTTTTAGCTCCGGATAATCCCGAAACCTTTGTCATTCCGGACCTAGGGGAAATCCTCCATGAGATCGATGCCCGGGAAGATCTTACACCTTTAGAGAAGCAACAGGAAAAGGAAAAAGCTCACCGGCTGCACGCCGAGCGTAGTAGTAGAATTCATACAATGAATCAACTGCTACGCGCCTATACTCTTTATGAAAAGGATGTAGAATATGTTGTTCAGGACGGCAAGGTTCTTATCGTGGATGAATTCACGGGGCGCGTCCTACCTGGCCGCCGGTATAGCGATGGCTTACACCAAGCCCTGGAAGCCAAAGAAAATGTTACCATCGAACGGGAAACCCAGACCCTGGCTACTATTACCATTCAGAATTATTTCCGTCTTTATGATAAATTAGCCGGAATGACGGGTACCGCAGAGACCGAAGCGGAAGAATTAGGGGGCATCTATAACCTCGATGTAGTAGTCATTCCCACCAATGTACCGGTTGTTCGTATCGATCACGAGGATTTGATCTATAGGACCAAACGGGAAAAATATAACGCCGTCATCAATGAGATCGCGGAATGCTATCAACGGGGTCAACCGACGCTAGTAGGAACCATTTCCGTGGAGGTGTCGGAGCTGTTATCTCGTATGTTGAAACGGCGCGGAATTCCCCACAACGTCCTCAACGCAAAACACCACCGTCGGGAAGCGGAGATCGTCATGCGGGCCGGTCAGCGAGGTGCCGTGACCATTGCCACGAACATGGCTGGGCGCGGAACCGATATTAAATTGGGTGAAGGG
>CAZBEL010000339.1:0-2191 GCA_964490885.1 uncultured bacterium | reverse complement strand
TTCGACTCCAAGATCTCGGATTAATCGAACTTAACAAAGTCTTATTGGAAAACGGTAACGGTTGGGAATCTTCTTCATACTGTGTTTTCCCAGGAAATAACCTTTGAGGATACTGGGTCGTAAAATTAATGGCTAATACTTCATGGTTCTCTGAAAGTGCCTTTGCCAGAGTCACATTAAAATGAGCAATCCCTCCACGAAAAGGCGGGAAAGTCCCAACCAGAGTAAATTTCATTCGCTAAGGAGTTTCACTACGGCGTCGCGGACCCGTTCTGGAGGTAACTCCCACATACAACTTCGCTCGTACCGGCAGGTGGGCCGATAATAACACTCACACGGTTTATCAGGGGCCAATATTTCAGTAGCAGTGAAAAAATGAAACTCGTGAGGATTGAATATATTATTCATCAATACTACCGGGATTTTCAAACCAATAGCGAAATGCAAAGCCATGGTAACAGCGGTCACCATCACGTCGCATTTTTTAACGAGCCCCATGAACTCACGAACAGGAAAAACACCTAAATAGTCTGCTTCGGTTTTTTTAGACAAACGACGGTTTTTCTCATCTTCTTCCGGGCCTCCTAGTAAGACAACCTGGTAGCCCCGTTCTTTTAATTGCTCCACCAGTTGTTCCCAATAGACTTCCGGCCACAAACGGGAGGTCCAACGACCCCCGCAACCGGTATTTAGCCCCACGACCTTTCCGTCGGATTGAAAATGATCTATTACAGCATTCGGTACAACAGAAGGTAGAAGGTATTCCTCACCATCGTATTCCCACCCGCAAACCTGAAATATTTCTTCTAAGTAATGTTGCCGATTCTCCTGGCTATGACGATCAGAGATCCCGGTGAGGAATTTATGTTCAGCCAGAGTATTCAAGGGGGCTGGCATTCCATCTTGAAGTCCAAAACCATAGCGCTGCTTGATAGATAAATCCTCGGTGAGGGCGCAGGCTTCCGGATCTTTATCAAGATTAATTCCCACTTCAAAATCCAATGCCTTCAACCAGAGTAAAGAGGCCATATTAAAGGTTAGTTTGTGATCTACAATCTCGGGTAGGACTTCCGGATAATGGGTAAGCCAAAAAATCCGGCCCTGGGGATATTCTTTGCGAAGACGCGTGAGAATAGGCGTAGTCCGAATTACATCACCCTGAGCACCCAATTTAATCACCAATAAGTTGAAATCAGTGATCTCCCTAGCCGGACACGACGCTGAGCATTCCACACCCTGTTCCTTATGCGGTTTACAAGGGACATCTCCTCTGAAATGACGACAACGATATTGAAAATCCATTCTATTAGAAGTGAAAGCCGAAATTCCTTAAACGACTTTTTCTGGAACGATTCTTTTTACCCGTCTTTCTTGGTCTTGCTGAATACGGGCAATCATCTCAGCAATGAGGCCTAAGGAGAAACTCCACATTCCTAAAATGATCACCAAGGCCCCAAATAGGAGCATGGCAAAATGTTTCTGGAAAGGTTCCCCGTACCCATACTTTAAAACCACTACATAACCTTCCACTAAAACGCCCAAAAAGAAACTGAACAACCCTAACAGGCCAAAAAGGTGTAGCGGTGACTGTGTATAACGGTTTAAGAACATGATAGTAAGAAGGTCAAAGAAACCATGGAAAAGGCGTGAGCCCCCGTACTTAGTATGGCCATATTTCCGCGGACGGTGGTTTACTACGATCTCCGTAATCCGAAATCGTTTATCACCCGCTAAAGCGGGAATGTATCGGTGCCGGCCTCCATAGAGTTCGATGGAACGGACAACCGACTGACGGTAGGCCTTCAACCCGCAGTTAAAGTCATGAATATGAACACCCGTCATTGTGCGAACGACAAAATTGAATAACTTCGAAGGCCACCGCTTGCTAATAGGATCCAGACGTTTCTTCTTCCAACCCGAGACAAGATCAAACCCTTCTTCTAATTTCGCCAGGAAGTTGGGAATTTCATGCGGATCGTCCTGAAGATCAGCATCCAAGGTAATGATCACGTCACCCTGTGCGTGTTTAAAACCTTCTGATAGGGCCGCCGCTTTCCCATAATTGCGGTAAAATTGAACCAACTTTACAGACGAATGCTGCTGAGCCAATTCAAAACAAACGTCCCCCGACCCATCCCAGGAACCGTCGTCTACAAAAACGATCTCGTGATCAGGATAAGGCTCTAACACC
>CAZBEL010000338.1:0-2196 GCA_964490885.1 uncultured bacterium | reverse complement strand
CTCCCTTCTTCAACCCCGCCTTGTCAGCCGGGCCACCCGTTTTAACGCCGTCTATTTCCAATCCGGTAGCAGAGCTGGCATAGGCAGGAATGATCCCGAATGTGACCTTGAAACGGCGCCGTTCAGACTGGGCTTCCTTAGGTCCCGCTTCGGTAAAGGTGGGCCTTTCTGCCACCCGACTCAGGTACAGGGCCAGGTTAGTAGCTAGGTTTGCCACTGTAATCTCCCCTTCCAGGTTTATCTTGTCTACGTCGTCGGTAGGCTTGTGGTAATCTTCGTGTACGCCGGTGAAAAAGAAAACCACCGGAACGTCCTGAGTGTAGAAACTGGCGTGGTCACTGGGACCGTAACCTTCTTCACTGAAATTCAGTTTTAGATTATAGTTACGGTTTAATTCGTTCAAGATTGTTTTCAAGTCGGGGGAAGTTCCCACTCCGCCTATGGTCAAAGAGCTGTCTTTCATGCGCCCGATCATGTCCATGTTAATCATGGCCGCGATGTTTTTCAAAGGAACGGTGGGATATTCCACGAAATACTTAGACCCCAATAGCCCCTTCTCCTCAGCGTTGAATCCCATGAGGAGAACGCTTCGTTTAAGCTCCTCCCTGCGAGCCGCTAATTGTTCCCCGATTTCCAGAACCCCAGTGATGCCTGAGGCATTGTCATCCGCGCCGTTGTGGACTGCCATGGTATCCTGAGCCAGGGAACCGCTACCCGGCCCTCCCATGCCTAAGTGATCAAAATGGGCACCAATAACAACATATTCTTTTTTCAACATCGGATCGGTTCCTGGAATGACCCCAATCACATTGGCGATGCGGACTTTATTTTTCCTAATGCTCACGGTGGCGGAGACCCAGGTAGGCGTTTCTATGGATTGCGGTTGGCGCGTAGAATCTAACCGAGCCTGGACGGTCTTGAGATCAAGCCCCACGCTTTGGAGAATTTGGTTAGCTATTTCTTGTCGGATCTGCAGAACCGGCAGTCCCGCGCCCCGCTGACTTTGATCAAAGCGTAAGGGGATCAATTCGTCCTTTTCCTTGTCTACTACTGGTGATACCAGCAAGACTCCCTGGGCACCGTGATCGCGGGCCACTAAAACTTTTTTCCTCAGGGCCAGATGTGGCTCAAAGGGTGAATGGGGATTGTCTCCCTCTGGTCCTCCTCGGATGATGAGAGCCCATTTGCGGTTTACGTCCACATCTTCGTAGTCATTCCAGGTGATGGAGTCATCGATGGAAAAACCATACCCCACAAAGACTACATTGGCGGTGAGACTCCCTTTGGAAGAAAACCCCAAAGGAGTAAAATCTTCACCCACCCGAAAGGATTTTCGTGAACCCCGGATGCGGAAAGTATTCCTCTGTCCTAGCGTGAGGCTGGAGATATAGTTAAATTTTTGGAAGTAGCCCTCTGTACCGGCAGGTTGGATGCCGCTGGCTTCCATCTGGCGGGCTACGTAGCGGGCTGCCTGTGATCCCTCCGGTGTCCCAGCTTCCCGCCCCTTTAATTCATTGGAAGCAAGATAATGGAGGTGATCTAAGAGTTCCTGGGAAGTGATTGCCGGATCACCGGGTTGAATAGCTTCACCCTGATGTAGCTTCCATACACCCACGGCAGCTGAAATAAAAATGATCCCTACTAATAAAGTACTCAGTTGTTTATTCATTATCTTCTGTCCTCACGGCTGATAGGATGGTAACCCTTACCTTGGGTTACACGAAACGAGAAGTTAATAAAAAGGGGTGGCTGTCCGGTAGTGGAATGATCCACTGGGTATATTATTAAAACGGAAATAGTGGCTGGTTATATTGTTTACAACAGAAGGGTATCGGCGACTATCAGGCCGAGCCAGAGGGGTAAATAAACCACGGACGCTAAGAGAATAGTACGGGCATTCTGTCGGGTAGTATTGTAGAGAAAAGGCAAGGTCGCCAGAAGAAATGTGAACCCTAAGAGTACGGCCCCAGTTAAATATAGCACCCCTGATAGGCCGGTGAGGGTCGGCAATACGGAAGTAGGGATCAGAATAACCAGAAAGCCGATGATTTGCCAGGCTGTCCATTTACCCCGCGGTTCCATGGGAGGCAACATTTTGAATCCGGCCTCCTCATATTCCTGGTGAAACATCCAGGCAATGGCGTAGAAATGGGGATGCTGCCAGAGGAACATAATAAAAAACAGGATCCAGGCTTC
>CAZBEL010000337.1:0-2198 GCA_964490885.1 uncultured bacterium | reverse complement strand
CTTCGAAAAACCCATTAGGGTCATTCAGGATAAAATTGAAACCCTGGAGGCCCAATCCCCCACGGAAGAAACGCAGCGGGAATTAGAACGCCTTATTGCTAAGCGCAAAGCAACGCTGAAAAAAGTGTATTCCAACCTCACCCGCTGGCAACACGTTCAATTAGCGCGTCATCCTCAACGACCGTATAGTCTGGACTATATCCGTTACCTGGCCCCCAATTTCATCGAACTTCACGGAGATCGTTATTATGCTGATGATACTGCATTGGTGGGTGGTTTGGGTACTGTAGACGACGAGGTCATCCTATTTATCGGGCAGCAGAAAGGGCGTAATACCAAGGAAAACCTATACCGTAATTTTGGCATGATGCGACCTGAAGGGTATCGCAAGGCTTTACGTCTTATGAAGTTAGCGGAGAAGTTTCATCGGCCGGTGGTGTGTCTCATTGATACACCCGGCGCCTATCCTGGTATCGGTGCTGAAGAACGTGGACAGGGAGAGGCCATTGCCCGAAATCTGCGAGAAATGGCCCGTGTAAAAGTACCCATACTGGCCATTGTCATTGGTGAAGGAGCCAGCGGTGGGGCCCTGGGGATTGGCATTTGCGACCGCTTGCTCATGTTAGAGAATACCTGGTACTCGGTGATCAGCCCTGAAGGCTGCGCTTCCATCCTATGGCGAGATGCCACCAAAGCCCCGCAAGCAGCTGATGCCATGCAGGTGACACCGGAGGACCTCTTACGCATGGGAATTTGTGACCGGATCATCCCAGAACCGTTAGGGGGTGCCCATTACCGACCTGACGAAATGAAGGCTACTTTGAAAAAGGTTATTTTAGAAGAATTGGAACCGCTTAAGAAAATTCCGCCGGATACCTTTCTACAACGCCGGATCGAACGGTACGACCGCATGGGGGTCTACGCAGAACAGACGTGATTCAATACGAATACCGAACCAAGGTCTACTACCGGGATGTGGACCAAATGGGTATTGTCTACTACACCCGTTACTTGGAGTATTTCGAGGCTGCCCGGACGGAACTCCTCAATCAGTTGGGAATGTCCGTTACTACTATTGAAGAGTCTGGCTTCCACTTGCCAGTTGTTACTTGTCACTGTGATTATAAAGGCAGCGCCCATTTCGAAGACGAGTTGGTAGTACGTACGTCTATCAATACCCTTCCTAAGTCGCGCCTGCGCATTGAGTATGAGGTCTATCGCCAGGGAGGGGAACAACCTTTAGTTACTGGTTATACGCTACACGCTTTCACAAATCAGGAGGGAGTTCCGGGGCGGCCACCGAAAAGGTTGTTGGCGATCCTAAGACAGGAACTCTGACCAGGAAAAGGTGAGGGCTGCATGGATTTAGCTGCCCGCGTTAAAAATGTCCCCACCCAGCCGGGGGTTTATTTTTTCCGCGATAAGAACGGGACTATCATCTATATCGGAAAGGCCAAAAACCTACGGAACAGGGTGCGCTCTTATTTTCAAAAAAATAAGTATCAGAGCCCCAAAAATATTTCGCTTATTAAACGGATTGCTCAAGTGGAATGGGTAGTAGTAGCCAGCGAAGTTGAAGCCCTTTTGACCGAAGCTAACCTCATAAAAAAACACCGACCGAAGTATAATATTGACCTTAAAGATGATAAATCATATCCCTTCATCCGCATCACGAAAGAGCCCTTTCCCCAAGTCTTATTAACTCGCCAGGTAGTGCATGATGGTTCTAAGTATTTCGGTCCTTTTACCGATGTGAACCGGTTACGCTATACCTTAAAAGTATTACATCAAGTATTTCAAATCCGCACCTGTAATTACTATTTAGACGATCAGGTGATTGCAGCCAAAAAGGTGGCCTTGTGCCTGGATTATCATATTAAAAAATGTGGGGGGCCTTGTGAGGGATTGATGAGTGCTGAGGAGTACGGGGCAATGGTGAAACGAGTGATCCAATTCCTCCATGGGGACACAAAGCAGACAGAAGCGTATTTGCAGACCGAAATGAAGCGCGCGGCAGAGGAGTTTCGTTTTGAGGATGCGGCCTACTTGCGGGACCAGTGGTTAGCGGTGAAGCGGTTTAAGGAACGCCAACGAAAGGCAGTGGCCGATTTCGGGGATCGGGATGTCTTTGCCCTGGCCCAGGAAGATGATCTGGGGATTGTTGTTGTCATCCGGATTAGAAATGGTAGAATCTTTAG
>CAZBEL010000336.1:0-2201 GCA_964490885.1 uncultured bacterium | reverse complement strand
TTTGCCTCGTAAAATGTTCACTGCATGACCAAAAAAACGAAAAGGAACAAACCGACAATAAATCGTAAAATAGAGCCCGCCCCCTATAAGGAGAATTAACAAAGGCGTACCCCATATGAAATTCGAAAAACCAGATGTTATGCGATCAATGACTCCTAAAATATCCATCTTTGGTTCCTGTAGTGAACGTGCGAAAGTAAGTGTTATTGATTTTTAAAATATACGCATTATATTGAAATTCTCTTTCAGAAAAAGTCACCATATCCTGTGAAACAAATTGACCGTTACCTTTTGAGACAATTCCTCAGCATCCTCGGGATGGCCCTGCTGGGATTTCTCTGTATCTTTTTAATTGTTGATCTCATTGAAAACTTAGACCAGTTCATCGATAACCGGGTACCATTTGCTATTGTGGCGCAATATTATTTCTACACTTTGCCCTGGTTTGTGAATATTGGCTTGCCTATGGGCTTGCTTATTGCCACAGTGTTTAGTTTTGGTCTCATCGTAAAACGCAACGAATGGACGGCCATGAAAGCTTCCGGGATCAGTCTGTACCGCATATCTATCCCCCTCATCCTCATGGGGTTCCTGTTCAGTTACTTATCGTTTGAATTCGACAACTATTTGGTGAGCTGGGGCAATCAAAACCGGTATGAGATCGAAAAGAAATATTTTAAGCGCAGTTCCCGCCACCGGTATAGATCCATTTACAAAGATGTTTTTCTTCAGAAAAAAGAAACCACTCACATCGCCATTGGACAATACAATATTAATCAAAAGACGGCTCGGGGAGTGACCATACTGGTCTTCAATCAAGGACTGCTCAGCCAGCGCATCGACGCCAAGTCCATGACCTATATTGATTCTCTCCAGGCATGGGCGACCTCGAACTACTCCATTCGGAAATTCGATGCAACAGGCCAAGAGATAGAAGCTAAAATATCCTCACGTGACTCACTACTTCAGATCGAATTTTCACCCGACGATATCACTAAACAATCCAAGTCCCCAGACGAATTAAATTACCAAGAACTCACCGAACGAATTCAGCAACTGCGGGAGAATGGAGTGGATACAACCCGTTGGGAGGTCGTTCGTTATTTCAAGATTTCTTTTGCCTTTACGAATCTTATCGTGGTTTTATTTGGTATTCCAATAGTTGTCATGCGACCCAAAGGAGGCTTAACCTTCGGTGCCGGGATGAGCTTCCTAGTGATCTTCGCCTATTATGCGTTTATAAAATTTGGGCAATCCTTGGGATTCAAAGAAATATTAGAACCCTTTACCGCCGCTTGGATAGGAAATGTAATTTTTATGTTTGGCGGAATAATGCTACTGTTCTTCGCCCGGAAATGAACCAGTCTCAGCTGGAGGCGGGGGTGTCGTCTGGGTTTCCTCAGGTGTCGTCGGTTGCGCTTTTCCCGGAAGGGGTGTAGGGGCTTCGGTGGGTCCCTCAGTTTCAGCGATTTTCCGGCTCTTGAAACTGGTAATGGTGAGCTGGGCCGAGAGATTGAGTCCCTGCATGGTATGTATCCAGATCCCGTTGCGGAAGGCAAAGCCAAAATCAAAAATCAGCGGTCCTTTGTGTATTCCCAGTCCCATGGATAATTCTTTGAAATCGGCACCACCCCAGGCAAAGCCAACCCGTAAGGGAAGGCTGGGGAACTTCTGGTATTCTAAGCCAATAGCCCAACGCCAACCGGAATGAGCAAATAGACGGTCCTCAAACCCGGTCCATAAATCCGAGCTTATGAGAATATCGTTGGTCTTTTTCGATACACCCACCCGGAAAATGGCCGGATAATTCAACTTAAAAATACGCGGTTTCCCATTCTTCGTGGTATCATACACTACCTGTTCTTCCGTTGAATTCCGGTAGAATATTTCCCCGGATAAGTTCTGAGCACTAAGTGAGTCGATACGGTAGATATAGCGGATGGCCATGCTATCATTGAGCGCTTTTCCGCCCCAGGTAAAATGAAAAAGGTCGTCATCGGTCCCATAAACATTATCACTTCCGTCTAAAACGTCTTTCATTAAACTGGGTTTATTCCAGGTAATAGACCCTAGAGCATTGATGATGGAAAAACCCACTTGCCAGCCTTTTATCCTCCTGGTCGTAAACCCAATATCCAAGCCAAGCCCACTACCACCAATTCCCTGTCTTAAAAAGTAGACGCCGTCACCATACACAGCTT
>CAZBEL010000335.1:0-2203 GCA_964490885.1 uncultured bacterium | reverse complement strand
AAACTGAATAGAAGTAAAAGGTATTCTGTAGTGAAACCTAAAGCCATCAATAGCGGGATGTTCAGGATCAAGATCCACATCAATAGATGAGAACGGCGATATCGCGACCCCAAGTAGCCACCGATCAATTGCCCGATGATCCCAGAAACAAACACCATGGTCGTGACCATACCACCCCGCATAGTATCCGAGAGGAAAGGAAGACTGAGCCGTGTCTTTAATGTAAAGAGAGCTGGCATATAGGTTGTAAATCCCGCAAAGGCCAATCCCAACAGGATCATAATGAGATAATAAATGACGAGAGCTGGTTTATTGGTCGTTTCAATTTGCAGGTGTGGATCGTCTTCGTTGGTCTGGCGATCAAAAGGTGGGATAAGGAGTAAAGTGAGAACAGCCAGACCCAAATTCACTGTGGCAAAAACACCGTATGCGGCCCGCCAAGAAATGAGATCTGAAAAGAGAGCCGCTGCAGTGGGACCGATCGCTAACCCTAAGGTCCCTGCAATGCCGTGGTAGGCCAACGCCGGGCTAATGTTTTTTACACGTCGGGAAATGAGGGTCAAACCGGCGGGATGATAGATACTGCTCAGGAGCCCTAAAAAGGCTACTCCAATGGTTAATATGAGCAGTGAAGAAGACAGGGCGATGATTAAAGCCGACGCGGCCGTGCCCAACTGGTAAATAAGCAATAATCGCCGCCCCCCAATGCGCGATTCCAAATACCCTGCTGGAATGGCCCCTAAGCCAAACATAAACAAGCCAGTGTTCACTACCAACCCCATAGTACCCAGCCCTACCTGAAATTCCTTTTGAAATACGAGCAGCAGGCTAGGTAGTACCAGCATGAGAGCATGCACTGTGAGGTGCGAGCTCCCCGTTATTCCGATGATAATGCGTTCTTTCTTAGTCATAGAAAAAAAACCCCCACTAAGCGCATAGTGAGGGTTTTCAGGAAGAAAAACACTTACCGTTTTTCGGCGATACGCGTTGCTTTACCAGTTAATCCACGGAGGTAATGCAATTTAGCACGCCGGACTTTACCCCGCCGTACAACTTTAATGGCCGCTATCATGGGTGAATGGACGGGAAAGATCCTTTCCACACCGATGCCGCCGGAGATTTTCCGCACGGTAAAGGTTTCCTCGATCCCACGACCTCGCCGTCCAATGACCACCCCTTGGTAGCGCTGGATGCGTTCTTTACCACCTTCCACAACACGAAAGTCCACCGCCACGGTATCCCCGGGATGGAACTCGGGTAAATCTTTCCGCAGTTGATCCTTAGTTGCTTCGTACAATTTGTCCATAGTTCAGGCCTCCAATCTGTCAGTCTTTTGTAAATATTTTTTCCAGAGATCCGGGCGGCGTTTCCGGGTACGCTGTTCCCGTTGTTGTTGGCGCCAAGTCTCAATTTCCTGGTGATGTCCGGTGAGCAATACATCGGGAATTCTCATTCCTTCAATTTCTTGGGGACGGGTGTAGTAAGGCGCGTCTAAAAGATCGTGGTAAAAAGAATCTGTCGCTGCTGAGGAAAAAGAATGCAAGACCCCAGGAACCAAGCGCACGATACTATCGATCATTAGCAAGGCAGGCAACTCGCCACTACTTAAAATGTAATCCCCCACGGAATACTCGTGGTTTACATACTTCTCAATTACCCGCTGATCAATCCCCTTATAATGGCCACAAAGAAAAATAAAATATGAATGCTTACTGAGTTCCAAAGCGGTGGCATGATTCCAAAGGGTCCCCTGGGGAGAGGGGTAAACTACCGTTACTTTATCCACCTTGTCTACCTCAAACAAGGAAAAACAGTGTTCGATGGCTTTAAACAGGGGCTCCGCCATGAGTACCATCCCGCTACCGCCTCCATAGGGTTCATCGTCGATTTGCCGGTAATTACCCTCGGCAAAATCCCTTAGGTTGAGCACATGGTACTCCACCAACCCTTGCTCCTGCCCTTTTCGAAGGATGGACTGATCCAGATAAGTATTAATTATTTCTGGTACGGGAGTGATGATGGCAATCTGCTTCAATCCAGCAACCCCTCCATGGGCGTAATAACGATGGATTCGTTGCCATGGTCAATATGATTGACGATTTCCGGAATGACCGGAATAAGTATTTCCCGCTTGCCGGTTTGAATGACATAGACATCATTAGCAGGTAACCAGAGGATGTCTGTCAATTCACCAATCCACTGC
>CAZBEL010000334.1:0-2208 GCA_964490885.1 uncultured bacterium | reverse complement strand
AATGCTCCCTGACATAAGATTCCACCTGAGGATAGTAAGCGACCAAGACACGAATGATCTCCACCTGGGCTTTTTGCTCTAACGATGTAAACAAGAGCGGCGTGGTCTCTTCCGGTACCGGTTCATCGGGGAATGGTCGGCGCCTGCGAAGAACCCTCTGAAAACGTTTCAAAATATCTACCTCCTCCAAATGCAATGCTTCGGCCAAAGTGCGGAGCAGGTCATCGCGAACGATGCTATCGGTGATTGTAGCAATCTCACGCAGAATTTCTCCAACGAAGCGAGAGCGTTCCGTAGCCGATAAACCCTCCACATCTACGGTCTGAAGATGAAAGGCTAACAACGGTAGCGCCTGGTTAATGGCTTTCTTTAGTGGCTTAACCCCTTTCTGCCGCACCCAATCATCTGGGTCTAACCCCGCTGGTACGGGAACAACCAAAGGCTCAATCCCTCCCCGGAGAAACGTATAACCGGCGCGTAAAGCAGCCTTTACCCCAGCCTCATCCCCATCGTAAACCAAATACACACGGGAAGTGACTTTGCGCAACTGGGCAGCGTGTCGCTCGGTAAGGGCCGTTCCCGAACCTGCAACCACGTGGTGTAATCCGGCCTGATACAACTGTAAAAAATCAAGGTATCCCTCTACCAATAACGCTGTCTGCTGGTTGCGTATCGCTTCTCTGGAGACGTGTAAACCGTAAAAAACGTCACGTTTGTAGTAAATGGGGGTTTCGGGGGAATTTAGATACTTAGCGGCGTCCTCAACACCGAAGACACGCCCACCAAAAGCAATGACCTTACCAGTCGTATCAAAGATGGGGAACATAATCCGTGAACGGAAACGGTCCACAAAACCCCGCTCCGTCTTGGAAAACAGGCCGGATTTTTCTTGAACTTCCTGCGGATACTTCCGATCCTTGACGGCCTGATAGAGAAAATCCCAGGAGTCTGGGGCAAACCCCACCATGAACTGTTTCAAAGTAGCTTCGGCAAATCCACGTCCTAATAGGTACTCCCGGGCCTCCTTTCCCCTATCAGAGAAAAGCGTATCATGATACAATTCAGCAGCGACCTGGTGCAACTCGTAAAGGGCGGTGAAAAATTCTCTTTTGCCTCCTCCTGCCTCCAATTCCAAGGGGATTCCAAAACGATCCGCCAATTTCTTAACTGCTTCAACAAAAGATATTTTCTCATAATCCATGAGAAAGCTGAACACATTTCCCCCGGCGCCACAACCGAAACAGTGGAAAATCTCTTTGTCCGGCGCCACGCTGAATGAAGGGGTTTTCTCATGGTGGAAAGGACACAGACCGAAATAATTCCTACCGCGGCGTTTTAAATCCACATATTGTGAAACCACATCCAAGATATCGGCCGTCTGGCGCACCCGGTCGATAACGTCCTGCCGGATCCGAACCATCAGTCCCCTGCCTCCACCTGCTTCTCCATGACTTGCTCCATGAGACTTCTACCCTCCTCAACAAAATCTGGCCAGTTGAACAGGATGGTAATCCTCGTCCGTGCGACCTGTAATGTTCGGCTCACGACAGAACTGGCAAGTACCTTTTGGGACCATCGGGCACCAGGCAACATCTCCAGGGCTGTTACTACTACCATTAAGATCAACAGCCCTTTTATTACACCAAACCCCAGCCCCATCCAGCGGTTGGCCCAGCGGGTGGACTTGGTAAGCAATAGTAAATGCACAAAGCGGGTTAATAACCGCACGGAGATCAGGGTAAAAGCAAACAGGAGTACGTATCCCACGGGTTGAACGGGTATGACATCACCGGGTAAAACCTTCTCCAGTTGAACGCTAAACACATTTACATACCGAAGTGCCACCAAATTCGCCAGGATGAGACCTAACAAACGTCCCATTTCCTCCACCACCCCCCGTTGGAAACCAATGATCCCCATCACCAAAAGAAAAAAATAGGCTATTCCGTCGAAGAAGGACACGGAGGTCATGGGAGTGGTGTTAACTTTACGGTGGCCACTATTTTACACTGCTCCCAGACGTTCTTTCACCAGAGCCTGAGCCCGGCGTCCATCCAGGCGGCCGGCCCCACGCTTCATGAGTACTGGCATCACCTTGCCCAAGTCGGCCAAAGACGTTGCGCCTACTTCTTGGATGACTGCCTCCACCAATTGACGGGTTTCCTCTTCAGTCATAACGGAGGGCAGATACTTTTTCAGTAAGTTGCG
>CAZBEL010000333.1:0-2210 GCA_964490885.1 uncultured bacterium | reverse complement strand
TTCTTTCGTTTCCGTTTTAATATATTGCTTGGGGCTGTCAAAACGGAAGGTCTCTAACCAGTCACTCCGGATGTGGCTCTCGTCTAAAAAGTCAAAGGTTCTTCCTTCTGCTTCCGTCATGATGGCACTCCTCTATCCACTGTTTTCTCCGGAGTAAATACAACCGCTGGTGCACGTTTCGGCAATTTCCAGGCGGGAAAGATTTTCCAGACGCGGTTTCAAACGTTCCCAGATCCACTGGATTAAATGTTCGCTGGTGGGATTCTCTAACCCGGGGATGTCATTGAGATAATGGTGATCCAACTGGTCGTGGATAGGTTGGAAAGCTTTTTTCAACTCGGCAAAGTCCAGGATGCATCCCGTTTGGGGATTGATGGGTCCGGTTACATAAATCCTCACACGGTAGGAATGACCGTGGAGTCGCCGGCATTTATGCCCCTCCGGAAAATGGTGCAGCACGTGGGCGGCTTCAAACGTGATGTCTTTGTAGATTTCCATGCGTAGAGTTTACGGTATTTGTAGAATTTTTTGCGTTTGTAAACTGAGTTTCCAACTGGGGTGTGTTAGGCAATACTGGAGCGTCAATTGAGTGTTCTTTTCATGTTCCGGGCCGTCAAGGGGTTGAAGGTAAAAATGGTCGAAAGCCAACCCGCGGAGTTCCTCCGGTTCCAGACCTTCCTGAGGATAGACCAACTTCAGTTCATTCCCTTGAAGCACGACCAACTTAGCACCGGCTTTGGGGCTTACACACAGCCAGTCAATTCCCGAAGGGGGAGGTAGAGTGCCGTTGGTCTCCACAGCCACGTAAAACCCTACCTGTTGAAAGGCTTTTATCAAAGGTGCGTCTAACTGCAAAAGGGGTTCGCCTCCTGTGCAGACGATAAACGGCTCACCGCCATTTTTCTGCGGCCACAGTTGAATCGCCTTCTGCGCTACCTCCTGAGCCGGGTAGTGGCCGCCGTTTACTCCATCCACTCCAACGAAATCCGTGTCACAAAAAGAACACTGGGCGGATGGCCGATCCTTTTCCTGCCCAGACCACAGGTTGCAGCCGGCAAAGCGACAGAAGACCGCCGGTTGTCCCGTGTGGTAGCCCTCGCCCTGAAGCGTATAGAACAGCTCTTTGATGGCGTAAGTCATGGTTGGGAATAGTAGAGGGGGTCCTCTACACCCACCTCACGAAATCCCTTCAGGCGCAGGTGGCAAGCATCGCATTGTCCGCAGGGGTGACCCTCTTCATCGGGGTCGTAGCAACTGTGGGTTAACCCGTAATCCACTCCCAGGGCCAATCCCTTGCGGATAATCTCAGCTTTGGTGAGATGAATTAAGGGGGTGTGGATCGTGAGGTGTTGTGCTTCTTCCACGCCTCTTTTCGTGGCCAGGTTGGCCAATTGCTGGAACGTTTGAATGAACTCCGGACGGCAATCTGGATAACCGCTGTAGTCCAGGGCATTCACGCCAATGAAGATATCGTCACAGGGTAGCACCTCCGCCCAGGCTAAGGCCAGGGACAGAAATATCGTATTCCGGGCAGGGACGTACGTAATGGGTATTTCTTGGTCGTGAGTGACCTCCGGACGGTTTTTGGGTACTTCCCAATCCGCCGTCAGGGCTGAGCCTCCGAATTCCCGCAGGTCGATGGTGAGGGTTTTATGTTCCTCGACTCCCATCTCGCTTGCGATACGCCGAGCAGCTTCCAACTCAAAAGTGTGTCGCTGCCCGTAGTTAAGGGTTAGCGCGTAAACACAGTAGCCCTTGTCCTGGGCAATCGCCAGTGTCGTAGTGGAATCTAAGCCTCCGCTCAAAAGCACGATGGCTGGTTTATCTTGCTTCGATTTGGCAGTCATATCTCGGAAAAAATTACGGTTGTCTTTAATACCCTACTACCTTGATTTTCCATGGACAACTTTCCAGGAAAGATCGTGTCCAACTGCGAGAGGAAATCTTAGTCTGCGTCATAATAAAGGATCCCTACTTATGAATCAGTACCATCGTTGTTTAATTGCGTTATTCCTGGTTTATACGATTCCCTTCTCGAGCATTCGGGCTGAGAAGTCCGTTGTGAAAGTGGGGGATGATATTTTGGTGTCTGCCGGTGAGCGAGTAGAAAGTGCCGTGGCCATCGGAGGCGATGTGGAAGTGATGGGTTTTGTGGAGGAGGATGCCGTGGCCATTGGGGGGGGTGTATACCTACGACCAGGGGCCGTGGT
>CAZBEL010000332.1:0-2226 GCA_964490885.1 uncultured bacterium | reverse complement strand
CATTTTGTGTTGAGTTCCGGGCAATATCCTGGACCTCAGGGAATTTTAGGTAATACTTGGTATAACCGGGAGCAAAAGAAAGTCGTGTACTGCGTAGACGATATTTATGATTTGCCCGGAGCTGACGCTCCCTTACCTCCTCATTTACAAAATTGGTCCAGCCTGGGGGATTGGTTAAAAGCAGCCAATCCCCGGTCTCAGGTATATTCCCTTGCCGTGAAAGATCGCGCCTCCATTTTATTAGGGGGGCTCCGGTCTGACCTTTCTATTTGGTATGAACCGGAGAAGAGTTTCACTACCGCACCCTTTTTCACCTCTACATTACCGGCGTGGTTAATTGAATTTAATCAGATGTTGAACATTCTTGCCTACCGGGATTCCTTATGGCGACGGGAATTGGATCCCGTGGTTTATCAACAAGTTGCTCGGGAAGATTTTTACCCGGGGGAAACCGATCGCTATCATAGCAACCCATATTCGCCTGTGTTTCCCATAGGATTTGATCAAGAGTTAACCGACGAAGATGTCTTTCACCGTATCCGAAATTTTCCCTGGTTAGATCGTGAAGTACTCCGCTTAGCTACATCCATTGTGCGGGAAAATCACTTGGGGCTGGATGCGGATCCTGACTTACTCTTCATAGGATTGAGTACTAGTGATTGGGTGGGGCATTATTACGGTCCCTATTCCCAGGAGGTTATGGATCATTTTTTAAAGTTAGATCGTTATTTAAATAGTTTTATTAACCGTTTGGACGAATTGGTTGGCTTGGATCGTGTCCTGTTTGTTCTTACTTCTGACCACGGTGGTTGTCCTTTACCTGAGTACGCTAAACAAAAATACAACCTACCTGCTGGGCGCATTGATTGGAATCTCTATAGTAAGACATGGAATGACATCGACAGCATTCTTGCTAGTCGTTATGGTACTAAGCAATTGTATGTACGCCATTCATTAGGGGTTTACTATGACCACGAAATTGTCAACCGTTTAAAAATTCATACGTCAGAGTTGGATAAGATTTTTCGCAAGTCTTTGGAGGTGATTCCTGGTATTCACCGCGTGTACACAAAAAACGAGGTTTTGTCAGCTTCTTGTGACGATACACTATTAACCCGGATTAAACATTTATTCCATCCTGAAAAAAGCCCCGATCTTTATATTCTTCAAGAACAATATTGGCTATTTCGCACTCCCTACGGAAGTAGTCATGGTAGTCCTTATGAATATGATACTCATATTCCCATTATACTGGCCCGCGCCGATCAACCATCGCTGGAAGTGTCTACCCGTGTGGCAACAGTTGACCTGGCACCAACGATAGCAGAAATGTTGCATATTCCCGTTCCCGTAAAGGTGGATGGTACCCTCTTACCTAAGCGTTGATAATGATTGATGTTCAACAGGTAACAAAAGATTTCCACACGGTCCGGGCGTTGGATCAGGTGAGTTTCCGCATTCAAAAGGGGGACATATACGGACTATTGGGGCCCAATGGGGCTGGTAAGACAACCCTTATCCGTACCCTCATGGGAATCATCAAACCAGATGAAGGGCAGATTTTATTACAGGGGCGTGACATTAGCGGAGTTCCCCGCTATTTCCTTGGCTATTTGCCCGAGGAGAGAGGGTTATACCAAAAGAGTAAATTGGCTGAAACGTTGGTTTACTTAGGACACCTGAAAGGGAAATCCAGTGCTCAATTAAAGCCTTTGGTTCAGCAGTGGTTAGAACGATTTGATTTGCAATCTTATGCTAATCGCAAGATAGAAGAATTATCCAAGGGCAACCAGCAAAAGGTCCAATTCATAGCCGCTCTGTTGCACGCGCCGGAGGTTGTGGTATTGGATGAACCCTTCAGTGGTCTGGACCCCATAAATCAAGTTCTAATAAAAGAGATCATTCGGGAATTACAAAACAAGGGCGTTACCTTTTTATTCTCCACGCACCAGATGGATCAAGTGGAGAAATTATGCACAAATATTTGTCTATTGAATAAAGGGCGTATTCTGGTAGAGGGACCCCTTACCACCATCCGACAGCGGCACACCGAAAAAGTGGTTGAAGTACACTTTGAAGGGACTCTGCAAGCTACGGATGTTTCCCCCTATCTGGATGGGGGCGAGGTAAGAGATGGCTTATTACGTGGGCAGTTGAAAAGTACGCCCCAGGAATTATTGAATTGGCTCAATCAGCAAGTGGTGATTCAATCATTTGAAGTGGCCC
>CAZBEL010000331.1:0-2233 GCA_964490885.1 uncultured bacterium | reverse complement strand
CTGGGTGGGATTGGGTTTGCAGCCCACCCAGCCGCCGTCGAAGGAGCAACTGCCCACATTGATCACCGCGGCTGCATCCCGGCACACTTCCGTGGCGATCTCCAGGGCCGTTTTACCGCCGATGCGAAGGAAGTTTCCGTCCTGTCCCAGAGGAATGGCCCCTTCAATAATGGCAATGTACTGGCCCTTGTACTTCTGCATGGTCTCGTAGCGCAATTCTTCAGCCTGCTTCCCCCCGGCGGCCATGATCGTCTCATCGTAGTCCACGGAGAGAATGTCTAAGATGACCTCGGCCGGGCTGGGGTAGTAGCCCTGAATAAAGGACTCGGTACAACCGGTACAGGAGGCGAGATGCAACCAGATGACCGGGCTCCGTTGAGCGGCCTGTTCCAGGGTCTTCACCACTTTGGCCACGGTGACACCCGGGATGCCCATGAGGGCGATGAGGGACCCGCAATATTTGATGAAATCCCGACGACTGACGTTACTGAAGGGTAGTTTGATCTGTTCTAAGGATGTGTTTTGTTCGTCCATAGGACCTCCTTGTAACTCCTTAATAGGGTGGCGACTTCCGGAGCGGACACTAGATCACCTCCGCAGCGGTTTCCACAATGGCATGGTAACAGAAAGGTTGTCCCTCCTCCACCAGGGGACACTCCTCCAAAAAGCGGGAATTGCAATTCATACAAATGAGGTCCGTCTGGTGGCGGTATTCCTCCAAGAGGGCGCGTAAATATTTGGTGAGGGTAGTCTCCAGGGCTTGTACCTCGGCGGGGGTAAACTGGCTTAAAATGCGTTTCCCCTGGGCTCTGAGGGCCGCGTGGTAGCGCTGGACCATCTCCTTCCCCGGGGGCAGCAGGGTGACCAAAACTTTCCGGCGATCTAATGGTGGTACCTCACGCGTCACGAGGCCCGCCTTCACCAGGGCGTTCACCGACTTGCTGGTGGCGGGTTTGCTGATCATGAGAAACATAGAAAGATCACTCACCGTATAGGGGCCGGAGTGGTAGAGAATCTTTAAGATCTCAAATTGGCGTTTCGAAAGATTGTAGGAGCTGCTGCGCTTAATATAGTTGAGATCATTCACCTGGTCCAGCAGTTTGGCAAAGACCTGCAGCAAACTCAGTAAGTGGTCGTGGTGCTTGGAATCGTTAATCATATTAATAATTAACTTAGTTAACGATAAGTTAAATGGCAATGAAATGCAAGGGAAATTTAGGCTTATCCGGTGGTGTAAAGGCCCCTATTAGAAGCTAGAACCGGCGGGAAGGTTGCCCTTCAGGCCGGTTGAAAGCTAGAGAAAGTTAAGCGTCGTTAGGGTATGGTCACTCCCCCTTGGGCACTACTAAGACCGGGCAGCGTACGTGGTTCACGATGCCCTCATCCACGGAGTCGAAGAACTTTTCCTTGAAGAAGCTCATGCGCTGGTGCCCCAGGATTAAGAGGTCCGCCTCCTGGCTGGCCTGGCTAATGGCCCGGTGCACCACCTCGTCGGTGAGAATCTTCACCTCCAGTGAGCGGGCCAGGTCCTCGAAGCCGTGATCCGCGAACTGTTGCCGGATGGACTCCTCCGTGAGGAGCGGCCCGGGGCTGTCCATGAGCATGGACATTTTCCCGGCGTGGGGTTCGTTCACGTGAAGGGCAATGAGTTTGCCCCCGGTAAGATAGGCCATTTTTACGGCCTCGTGGATCACGGGCATTTCGTCGCCCCGGCCGCAGAGGGCCACCATAATGGTTCGGTAGGTCATGGTCGTCTCCTGTCTATTAGACGCATTAAAGATGCTGTAAATTAGGGTCCCCAGTAAAAAAGGCTGACAAACCGCCCGGGAATCTACTCACCCCGCTTGAATGATGTCCACCAGCAGGAGTACATCCTGGATATTCAACAGGCTGTCGTGATTGAGGTCGCTGGCCCACATTTCATGGTCGTTAGCTGGCTCCCCCAATTCCATGATGATCACCACCAGGCGAATAAGGTCCACCAAATTCACCAGGCCGTTCTGGTCCAGGTCTCCCACCAACTGGGGCTGGATGGAATTCACGTCCACCTGCCAGATGGAGCGCCCGTGGGTCCCCGCGTACAGGGTGCGGCTGGGTAGGTGCAGGTCAATGTCGTCCACCACCGAATTGGGCAGACCCGAGCCTAACACGGCCCAGGAGTCCCCGAAATCCACGCTCACAAAGAGCCCGTGGTCGGCGCCCAGGTACAACACCTCAGGATAGACGGGATCCT
>CAZBEL010000330.1:0-2234 GCA_964490885.1 uncultured bacterium | reverse complement strand
CCGTCATCCCGGGAAGAAAGACGGTTCTGGTCAAAATCCGAAAGGGCGATTTCTAAATTTAACTCTACACCTTCGAGCAAGGAATAAGAACCCAGCAATTGAAGCAGCTGTTCGCCCTGAGGTCGGGGCAAATTCACCTGGGGACTGTAGAGGTCTAAATAACTAAAGCGGCGCTCTGGAGGGACATATTCGTAATACAGCTTACCCTGTGGAGAAACCCGTCGAGTGTAACTCCCGTTCATAGGATCGTTAGCAAAAATAACCCGGTAATGATCCTGGTCATAGCTATGTTGGGGGTCATAGACCAAAACACTGTCAAGATAAATATAGTCCCCGGTAGAATCGAATTGGACTCCCGAAATAAGAGCTTCTCCGTCCCCAGATTCCCGCAGGGCATCCGATGAGCCTTCCGGTAAGCCCAACCCTTCCAGGGAAGTGTTGTCGTACTCCCGCAACCAGGAAAGACCTAAACTCCCCTTTTCCCCATAGCTCCGCACCAGATTAAATCCTAAAAGATTGCGATGAAAACGAAAGTCAGAATATTGAAATTCCACATAAATATCAGTATCGGAATGGATGAGCCTACGGGCGGTAAATGTGAGTTCAGCGGTCGCGTAATCAATGATGTAATCGTGGTTTTCTCCTCGAACTTGGGGTTCACCATCCACCCAAACACGTTCCGAACCGGCCAGGACCACAATGTCGCGGCTCCCTTCTGTGGATTGAAGGAAATAAGGCCCTTGCTTACCCTCAACACCTTTGAATTCCATCTGGTTTAGTTTTCCTTTAGATCCGGCATAGACAGCAGAGCCATCCCAGTCATTATACTTAAAGGTGTTCTTTAAACCAACCAGTCTTCTATCAATATTCATGTACTTACCGCGTCGGTAATTGATCTCCACATCGCCGGCTGTTATGTCCCAATAGGGATGGTCGACGCGTAAATAGACCTGATCAATCTCTTCCAGGGTTTGGGTATTCCCTTCGGGCTGTAGAGGAAAACTTTGGTCAGAGAGGACCCCGCTCACCTGGAGGTCAGATCCCAGTTTTCCCTGGAGTTGAAGGTTCAGGCCACCACTGAGGTCCGTCCCTCCTAACGGCGAGAGTTCAATAGATCGGAACACAGTACCGGTGGTAAATAAATCCTGACTCCCGTACGGTTCAGGCTTTGGTGACGGTAATGGTAATAGATCCGGTGAAGTTTGTAAGAGCGAATCCAGGTAGGGAAATTCTTTGAAACGAGGACCAACTTGAAGAGGCGGGGGAAACTGTAAATAATCGTACGTGGCGATGAAACGTCTTCCTTCCCCTGGGAAGTTGGATAGTACTACGGCACCTGCAATGGGATCGACGCTCAGGGGTTCAAAAGGGGCACCCTCATAAATTAAAACGAGAGTGGAATCGAGAATAAATCCCTGGTGAAGCTGGATTGTATCCCCTGGTGCACCAGCTATCAACGTATCAACAGCAAAACTGATTTGGGCCTGAAGCGAACAACCAAGGAACGCCAGTAGGCCCCAAAAACTATTCGGCAAACGCAAGACGAAAGACGAGAATATTCCGAGAAGTAAGTACGAAAAGCCGATCCTTTAAGAGGGCGGCATCTTGAATGGATATGGCGTCTACTGGTAATTGGAAGGTCTCCCGAAGGCTTCTGCTCAGGGATTCCCCAGTTCCGTTTTTATCCAGGAGTATTAGATCATTTTGATAAGCTAATATAAACCGCACCCCGGTGAGTTCGGAATGCCAGCGCCGTTTTAAACGCCCTAACCGATTGTAGACTAAGATTTCCTTGGTGCACGGATACAGCAAGGCCACGTCGTCGTTGGTTAACACCGTTAATTCCTGGAGACAATGTTGTTGAACGGGTTCTTGATTCAGATCTAAGAAGGGGAGTGATTCAAAGCCTAAAGGAGCGCGTTTCCATAAGTAGCGATTGAGGGAGGAATAGATATACAGATTACTCCACGAATCGGCCACTACTTTCTCCGGATAGAAGGGTTGGGGTAGGTCTTCTAACTGGATCGTTTCAGAGCCCAGATAGTTTAGACGTAGATCGTAGCGTAGTAGCTTATTTTCCATGCGATCAACTACCACCACTTCCAACTCGGAAACGGCCACATCAACGGGATCGAACATCGCCTCTGGTGACCGACCAAAGCCACCGGAGATAACCGGTTTTCCACCCGGTGGTATGAGAGAAAGTTGACGGGAAGCACGATCCAAGAGAAATA
>CAZBEL010000329.1:0-2246 GCA_964490885.1 uncultured bacterium | reverse complement strand
CTGTTCGAACAATACTTCGTAAACGGCCCTTGAAATGGGCAACTCTACATCATACTTTTCACCTAATTGATGGACAGAGAGAGCGGTTTTAACACCTTCGGCGATCATTTGCATCCCGTCAAGCACTTCCTTTAATGTCCGTCCCTTCCCAATCTCTTCACCTACGTAGCGATTACGACTGTGTCTACTCAAACAGGTGGCGATTAGATCTCCGATGCCGCTTAGACCGTAAAAGGTCTCCGGTTTGGCGCCCATTTTCTTTCCCAGGCGAGTGAGTTCTGTGATCCCGCGGGTAAGGAGCGCTGCCTTTGTGTTATCCCCAAAACCAATCCCGTCACAAATCCCAGCAGCGATGGCAATTACATTCTTTACCGACCCGGCAATTTCTACTCCTAAAATATCGTTGTTGGTATAAACCCGTAAGGAGGGGGAAGAAAACATGTGCTGAATGATAGTGGCAGTTTCCATGGAAGTAGAAGCCGATACTAAGGTAGTAGGCAAACCCTGAGCCACCTCCTCCGCATGGCTGGGTCCGTATAAAGTGACAATACGATTTGGATCAATGGAACATACTTCCCGAATCACCTGACTCATCGTAAGGAGAGTATCATTCTCAATACCTTTAGTCAAGTTGACGATGATGGTATCCGAGGCAAACTTATTGCCAATGCGCTGAAAAAGACTCCGCACAACGTGTGAAGGCACGGCCACAATAAGGATTTCAGCTCCTGGAATAGTGCTTTCCAGGTCTGTAGTGAAGTGGATTGTTGGTGAAAGATGTAAATAATCGATATAAGGATGGCGGTGTTTGGTGAGCATATACTGCACTTCTTTTTCATCAATGTGCCAAGCGGTGATGTGATGATCTTTCGAAGCTAACAATTGAGCAATGGTCCCCCCCCAGGAACCACTTCCTAAGACGGTAATCTTTCGTGGTGTATTAACTATCGATATTTTCTTCAAAATGGCAGCTCAAAAACTAATCTTCGTACAATGCATCAATGGCCTGGGCGTACTTCTTTTCCACAACCTTACGTTTTACTTTGAGTGTTGGAGTGAGTTCTCCCGTTCCAATACTCCAAGGGTGATCCACGATGTGATATTTCTTCACTTGTTCATATCGGGAGAATTGACTCATGGCATCAGCAACGATTTGGTCATATAAGGACCGTACTTTTTCGTGCTTTAATAGTTCTGGAATATCCTCCGTTGGGAGTCCTTCTTTCTGGGCCCACTCCGTCAAGGCATTGAAGTCTGGAACAATTAACGCCGAGACGAACTTCCTTTTATCACCAATGACCAATGCTTGATCTACAAATGTTGAAAGGGATAGAGCATTTTCCAGTGGTGCCGGAGCAACATTTTTCCCTCCTGAAGTCACTAACAGGCTCTTCTTCCGATCAGTGATTTTCAGGAAGTTATCTTCGTCAAATTCACCTATATCCCCTGTATGGAACCACCCGTCAGGATCAAGGACCTCGGCCGTTGCTTCAGGATTATTATAGTAGCCTAACATGACATTATCGCCACGACAGAGAATTTCACCATCATCGGCAATCTTGACTTCTACTCCTTCGATGGGAAACCCAACTGTTCCAAATTTGAAATGATCGGGATGGTTTATACTAATCACCGGGCTGGTTTCCGTTAACCCATATCCTTCCAGGATTTTCAACCCAGCAGCGGCAAAGAATACGCCGATCTCTGGGGATAATGGTGCAGCTCCCGAGACAAAGAATCGTAGTTTGCCTCCCACCCGTTCCTTGAGCTTGGAATACACTAATTTGTTAGCTAGTTGATACTTGATATTTAACCCGACCGGAAGCGGTTGATCTACTTGTAAATAGGGTAAACACTTTTTTCCAACTTTGATGGCCCACCAAAAGATTTTTTGCTTTAACGGGGAGTCGGTATTCACTTTTTCAACGACACGATTGTACATCTTTTCATACAGACGAGGTACGGATGTCATAATCGTGGGATGAGTTTCTAACATGTTTTCAGCCACCTTATCAATGCTCTCGGCGTAATAAATCTGCCCCCCGGACGAGAAAGCCGTGAAATGCCCTGCCATTCGTTCAAAACTATGACTTAACGGTAGGAAGGATAAAAAACGGTCTTCAGGTCCCATGTCAATCACTTTCCTGGCAGCGACGATGTTGGAGACTAAGTTTCGATGGCAGAGCATGACCCCTTTGGGATTGCCTGTCGTCCCACTAGTGTAAATCAATGTGAGTAAATCATCG
>CAZBEL010000328.1:0-2258 GCA_964490885.1 uncultured bacterium | reverse complement strand
TTCTCTTTCCCTATAAGTGTCTTCCCGTCAATCTGGCCCCTGCCGGCATTATGAAAGCAGGCCGTGCCTTTGGTTTCCCCATTGCGGTGGGACTCTTGGCTGCCACAGGGATTGTCCAACCACACTACTTAAACAAAATTCTGCTCTTAGGAGAGTTGGCTTTGGACGGGGCTTTGCGGCCCATTAAGGGGGCCCTTTCTATTGCCCTCTGTGCTCGCAGGGAGGGGATTAAAGGGATTCTGTTACCCGAGGCTAATGCCACTGAAGCGGGCGTAGTAGAGGGTGTCAAAGTAGCCGGTGTAGATCATTTAACAACTGTGGTTGACATTTTAAATAAGAGCCAGAAAATTGTTCCCGTTCAGGTAGATCGGGAGTCCTTGTTTCGTCGGGCCCAACGGTACGTCGTGGACTTTGCTGATGTAAAGGGTCAAGAGCATGTAAAGCGGGCGCTGGAAGTGGCTGCAGCAGGAGGACATAACGTCATCATGATCGGTCCTCCCGGGAGTGGCAAAACTATGTTGGCCAAGCGCCTGCCTACAATTCTACCCGACTTAACCCTAGACGAAGCCCTAGAGACCACCAAAATCCACTCCGTGGCGGGTCTATTGCCGGAGGGTTCAGGGATTATCGCCACGCGACCCTTTCGGGCTCCCCACCATACCATCAGCGACGCCGGTTTGATTGGCGGAGGAACCATTCCCAAGCCGGGAGAGGTGAGTTTGGCGCACCATGGGGTGCTATTTTTAGATGAGTTGCCGGAATTCAAGAAGAATGTCTTAGAAGTTATGCGCCAGCCGTTAGAAAATGGGGAAGTTACGATTGCACGTGCGGCCCTGTCCCTTACCTATCCAGCCCGGTTCATGCTGGTGGCTGCTATGAATCCTTGTCCCTGCGGTTATGCCACTGACCCACAGAATGAATGTACTTGCACCCCCCAGATGATTCAAAAGTACATGAGCCGTATCTCAGGACCCCTTTTAGATCGCATCGATATTCATATCGAGGTTCCTGCTGTACCTTTTACCGACTTAGCCGACAAGCAAGCTGGGGAAAGGTCAGAAAAAGTGAAACAACGGATTCAGCAAGCGCGGAAAATTCAATTGGCTAGGTTTAGAGACAGTAACGGGTTATTTGCCAATGCCCAGATGGAAACCCAGGAATTACAGACATACTGTCAGTTAGACCAGTCCTCGGTTAGTTTACTGAAGAACGCAATGGAGAAGTTGGGTCTCTCAGCGCGGGCCTACGATCGGATTTTAAAGGTCTCCCGCACCATTGCGGACCTGGAAGGGGCCGAGTTTATCCAGACCCATCACCTGAGCGAGGCCATTCAATACCGGAGCCTAGATAGGCAGTTGTGGTTGGAGTAATCAATAATACTAAAAGCAAATGATTACAATCGATAGACGAAGACCGTAAAGACGTAAATTTTTGTTGCGTATTGTTTTTTAATTATATAACATTGCTTGTGAATTTGTTAAAAACCCGTTAGAACCATATTGATTCAGCATTTTATGAATAAATCACCATTCTGATGCCGATCATAATATATCAATAGAGAAGAATACTATCCAGTTTATCCAGACCTCAATCTTCGAGACTTTGATATTAGTAATTCTTCTGAATTTCAACGTTTCAGTGAGGTTATTCGCCCAGCAGAATGACATTAAATTCAAATGCATTTCGCTGGAACAGGGTTTATCACAGCCTTATGTTTATTCGATAATTCAAGATAAACAGGGTTTTATGTGGTTTGCTACGGCGAGTGGTCTCAACAGATATGATGGATATAACTTTACGATTTACAAACCCGACCCTTTTGATTCAACATCTTTATCGGGTTTAATCATATATGATCTTCTTGAAGACCGCTTTGGGGATATATGGATAGCGACACGCGGTGGAGGACTAAATAAGTTCAATACAAAGACGGAACAGTTCACCCACTACAAGTATGATCCTGACGATCCAAGCAGCCTTAGTCATAATGATCTCAGTTTAATTTATGAAGATCGTTCCGGTATACTCTGGATCGGCACCTATGGAGGAGGGATAAATAAATTTGATCGAGAGAATGGCCAGTTTATCCGCTACAGACATGACCCGAATAATCCTAAGAGTTTGAGTGGCAATTATATATCTTCAATTATTGAGGACCGATCGGGGACAGTTTGGAGTGGCACGGCTTCGGAGCGATTGAATAGATTTAACAGAGAGAGCGAAGAATTCACTCATTATAAATATGACCCAAACTTACC
>CAZBEL010000327.1:0-2266 GCA_964490885.1 uncultured bacterium | reverse complement strand
AAGGACCAACTTCACTCCATCGAAAAAACTTTTCTTGAACTCCGGGGGTATCTTTGACCTTCCGGCTAAGGAAAAGCAGTTGGAAGGACTCCGCAAAGAGTCCCTGGAAGCGTCTTTCTGGAACGATCCCCGGAAGGCCTCTACCGTTTTAAAAAAAATATCCCTGTTAGAAAAAGAGCTCGCCCTTTGGAATAACCTGGAAAAGCGTCACGGCGACCTGGAAGTGCTCCTAGAATTCGCTGCCGAAGGGGAGGTATCTTTTGATGAAGTAGCTGGTGAATTAAGGGCCTATCAGAACTTAGTGGAGGAGGTGGAGTTGCGCTTAATCTTAGGGACGGAAGATGACCTGAAGGATGCCATTGTCACCATTCATCCTGGCGCCGGGGGGACCGAAAGTCAAGATTGGGCGGAAATGCTTTACCGCATGTACACCCGCTGGGTGGAAAAGAAAGGCTTCACCCGTCGGGTGTTGGATTACCAGCCGGGAGAGGAGGCCGGGTTAAAAGATGTTACGTTCGAGGTTCAGGGAGATTACGCTTACGGTTTACTCAAAGCCGAGGCAGGTATCCACCGCCTGGTACGCATATCACCCTTTGATGCCAACAAGCGACGCCATACTTCCTTTGCCTCGGTGTTTGTCTACCCCGCCGTAGAGGAGGAAGTGGAAATTGAGATCAACCCCAACGACTTACGCATCGATACCTACCGGGCCAGCGGTGCCGGCGGCCAGCACGTGAATAAGACTGATTCTGCCATTCGTATCACCCACCTGCCCACGGGGATCGTCGTTCAGTGTCAGAACGAGCGCTCCCAGCATAAAAACAAATCCCTGGCCATGAAGGTTTTGAAGGCCCGCCTGTATCAGTTACAATTGGAAAAGGAACGGGATGCCGTACGCCAGCTAGAAAGCCAGAAGAAGGATATTGGGTGGGGCAGTCAGATCCGCTCTTACGTGTTTCACCCCTACACCATGGTGAAAGATCACCGGACCAAAGCCGAAACCGCCAACGTCCAGGCGGTTATGGATGGGGATATCGATCTTTTCATTCGGGCGTATCTCATGCAGCAAATTCCTCAGAACGCCCACTCTTAACGGCTCACCACGGTACTTATGAAGGACTAAATTATGACGGAAAAAAGTAGCTTACAGGAAATTATCCACTTTAGGAAAACCAAGTTAGCCACGCTTCGGGAAGGCGGCGTCGACCCCTATCCCCACAAGTATACGCCTACTCACCAGAGCGCGGAGATAAAAGGCGCATACGACAAATACGAGGGGCAGACCGTGTCCATGGCCGGGAGGATTATTTCCCTCCGGCGCATGGGAAGGGCCTCTTTCTTCCATATCCAGGATGCTCAGGGCCCCCTCCAGATTTACGTTCGGGAGGAAGATATAGGACCTAATAACTATGGGTACTTCAAACTGTACGACTTAGGGGACATCGTGGGGGTGCAAGGGGAAGTCTTTAAGACCAAAACGGAAGAAATCAGTGTCCACGCCCATGAAATTACCCTGCTGGCCAAGAATATTCGCCCCCTCCCGGTGGTGAAGCGTAGGGGCAGCCAGGTCTTTGACGCCTTTGAGGATAAAGAGTTACGCTACCGATATCGTCACTTGGATTTAATCGTCAACCCCCACGTGCGGGAGGTTTTCATCAAGCGTGCCAAAATCATCACGGCCCTGCGCCAGTATTTAGACCGTCGGGGTTTCTTGGAAGTGGAAACACCCGTGCTGCAACCCCTATATGGGGGGGCGAACGCCCGGCCTTTTACCACGCATCATCATACGCTTGACCGAAAACTGTATCTACGTATTGCCGATGAGTTGTACCTGAAACGCCTCATTATTGGCGGGTTCGATAGGGTGTACGAACTGTCGAAATGTTTCCGCAATGAGGGCATGGATCGCAATCACAACCCGGAATTCACGGCCCTGGAGTTTTATCAGGCCTACGCCGACTATGAGGAAATGATGGATCTAGTGGAAGATTTAGTGAAGACCGTGGCAGAAGAAGTGGGTTCCCTATCTCTTAAGTGGGGAACTATGCAGATTGACCTGGGGAAGCCTTTTCCCCGCATCCCAATTCTGGAACTCTTAGAAGAGGCCACCGGTCATGACTTGCGGGAGGCAGAAGAGGATCAGCTGATCCGTATTTTACAGGAACGAGAGCTCACCGTCCCGGAGAACGCCACCTACGGCCATCTCCTGGATGAGCTCATGCGCCGTCTGGTGGAACCCCAGTTGATCCAACCCACCTTCGTTATC
>CAZBEL010000326.1:0-2273 GCA_964490885.1 uncultured bacterium | reverse complement strand
CTTTTCAAAAGCCTGTTTTAGATCTCCAATAATATCCTCTATATCCTCAATACCTACGGAGATGCGCACCAGTCCATCACTTAAACCTCGAGCCAGCCGTTCCTCTCGAGGAACGTCTACATGGGTCATTGTGGCAGGGTGGGTAATCATGGTCTCTACGGCACCTAAACTCTCCGCCAGGGAGCAAAGGTTTACACTATTCATCAAAGTTTTCCCGGCATCAATTCCCCCTTTCAGTTCAAAGGAGATCATGCCGCTAAAAGCTTTCATTTGTCGGGCCGCTACTTCATGTTGGGGATGTGATGGGAGACCGGGGTAATTCACCTGATCGACCTTTGGGTGAGCCTGTAAAAACTCCGCTACCTTCTGGGCATTCTCCGAATGACGGATCATCCGCAACGACAAAGTCTTCACTCCCAAAAGGGTTAACCAACAATCAAAAGGACTGGGAACCGCACCGATGGTTTTTTGCATGAACTTCATCTCATCAAAAATGTCCTGGCGATTGGTGATGACGATACCCCCAATCAACTGGTTGTGTCCGCTAATATACTTGGTAGTACTGTGAACCACCATATCGGCCCCAAACTCTAACGGTCTCAATAAAGCTGGTGTGGCGAAGGTAGAGTCCACAGCATAATACAGGCCCTTCCGCTTTGCGATGGTTCCCATCGCTTCCAGGTCGGTCACCTTTAGTAGAGGATTGGTGGGGGTCTCTACCCATAACATTTTCGTCTCAGGGCGAATGGCGGCTTCTACCTGTGAAGGATCCGAAGTATCCACGTAAGTAAAGCTCAAATCATATTTCACCAGAACATTATTGAATAAACGAGAGACTCCGCCATAAACATCGTCGGAGCAGATAACGTGGTCACCGGCTTTTAAAAGTTTTAAACAACTATCCACCGTTGCCATGCCACTGGCAAAACAGACTCCGTACTCTCCCCCTTCGATGGCCGCTAAATTTTCCTCCAATAATTGACGAGTGGGATTAGCCGAACGGGTATAGTCGAAACCTAAATCGACACCAACCTCTGGTAGCACATAGGTCGCCGTTTGGTACAGGGGGGGTACAATGGCTCCGGTGGTTGGATCAGGGGCAATGCCGGCACGAACAACTTTCGTATCAAACTTCACCGTTACGTCTCCTTACTAATTGAGTTGAAAAGAAATGAAAGGTTAAGAAACCTGGGTGTAACCTCGTTCTAAGAATTGAGGTAGTTTCTTGTACTTGATCTGAACTTTCTCGCCACTTGGGCTTACGACGGTAATCTTCTCGTTACGCCCAATCTTGGCGCCTACCTTAATGGGTTTACGGGTGGCTTGCTGGGGCTGATTCGCCGCCGTAGCGCCCGGGGTAGGGGGTTGCCCTGCCAGGCCCATGCCCGTAGAATCTTGATGCTGTAAGCGGACATTCCTGGGTTGGGAGGTCTTTAATTGAGGGGGTTGTTCCATGCCCTGGATCTGGGTTCGGAATAACCGCTGCAAGGTTGTTTTGGTGGTATCCCTCATCATGCTTCGAAAGAGATGAAAGCCTTCCGACTTATATTCCAAAAGGGGATCCTTCTGTCCATAAGCCCGCAGGTTAATCCCCTCGCGTAATTGATCCATGGCATATAGGTGGTCTTTCCACTTCTCGTCAATGGTACGCAAAATAATGAACCGTTCGAAACTGCGCATAACATCTTCTGGAAGCATGGATTCTCGAACGGAGTATAAATCCATGGCTTTCGAAAGGATAAAATCTTTAATCTGGTCTGGTGTGACATCATCATCGCCTATTTCTTCCACAATTTGTTCGAAGGTCACATCCACCAGGAGGACCGAGGCGATATTTTGTCGTAGGGCTTCCCAGTTCCACAAATGGGGATCTTGATGTTCCTGAGCTTCGATTTCGTCCTCTAAGAAATCGGAAATAAGGTCCGGCACTGCGCCGCGTAGATTTTCACCCTTCACCGCCTGGTCACGAATGTCGTAGACCACCTGGCGCTGCTGATTCATCACATCGTCATATTCTAGGAGGCGCTTACGAATACTGTAGTTGCGGGCTTCCACTTTCTGTTGGGCACGTTCTACCGCTCGGGTCACCATGCGATGAGTAATGACCTCTCCTTCTTCAACCCCCATACGATCCATGATTCGAGCAACCCGTTCACTGTTGAACAAGCGCATGAGGTCATCTTCCAGGGAAAGATAAAAGCGTGAAGAACCCGGATCACCCTGGCGACCAGCACGCCCGCGCAATTGTAGGTCAATCCGCCGGGATTCGTGCC
>CAZBEL010000325.1:0-2287 GCA_964490885.1 uncultured bacterium | reverse complement strand
AAACTAATGGGAGTTGGGTTGGTGGTTATGGCGGTTGCTGCGCTCTGGGGGCAAGGGAAGCAACCGGCGGTTTACGCGGGTGTAGCCCGCTGTAAAGTGTGTCATTCCACCGCCGCCATGGGGGATCAATATTCCGTTTGGGCCGGTTCCAAACACGCTAAAGCCTACGCAACCTTGACCACCGAGGAAGCCGCGGCCATTGCCAAGGAATGGGGCTTAAAAAAGCCGGCCAATGAAGCTCCCGAATGCCTTACTTGCCACGTAACCGGCTATAACAATCCCGCTGCCCAGTTCGGGAAAAAATTTGATAAGACCCAAGGGGTCCAGTGTGAAAGTTGTCATGGGGCGGGGGACTCCTATCGGAAACAGGATATTATGTGCGATCAGGAAACGGCTTTGGCCAAAGGCTTGATCATGCCCACCCCGGAAGATTGTTTAACTTGTCATAATGAAAATAGTCCTCGCTACAAGCCCTTTAATTATGATAAATTTTACGCTCAAATTGAGCACCATAAGAATCCCGATTACGAGTGTGAAACTCCCGAAGATGATGAGGAAGAATGGTAAACGACTCTCGCAGTGACTTTCCTCAGAAGTTACTGCCCTCTATAGTGTGGTTTTTGGTTCTGGGGCTTCTCTTACCTGGGTGCCGTTCCCAGAAGGAAGTGGTTCAACCAATTGCCTACAACCATAAGATTCATTACACCGAAGCCGGGTTAGATTGTACCGACTGTCATACGGGTGTGGAGAACGACATCCATGCCATGTTACCGTCCATTGATGTGTGCGAGACCTGCCATAGCGAACCCCAGGGGGAGAGCGCTGAGGAGGCCAAGGTAGTGGAAGCCGTGAATGAAGGGCGGGAGATTCCCTGGAAGCGGATTTATACCGTTCCGGAACATGTATTTTTCTCTCATCGGCGGCACGTCACCGCCGGACAAATTCCCTGTGCTACTTGTCACGGCGCCGTGGATCAGTTGACCACCCCGGCTCCGGTACAGTTGGTGCCCATCCAAATGAAGCGCTGCATGAGTTGTCACGATAATAAATCCATCTCCAACGACTGTATCAACTGCCATGTCTAGTAAGCAGGTCCTCTCCCGGCGCGAATTCTTAAAGATTACCGGTCTAGCCACCGGGGGAGCCGCCCTGGCTGCCGGCACCTTTTCCCAACTTTTTGCCCTCTCCGATAAGACTCTGGAGGTATTACGTCAGGGACCGGGGAAGGTTACCTGGCGCAATACCGTCTGCCGCCTGTGTCCCGGGGGTTGCAGCCTGAGAATCCGGCGTATTGACGGTGTTCCCGTGAGCCTTACGGGAAACCCCCTTTCCCCCATCAATCGGGGAGGCACCTGTCCCGCCGCTTATGCCAACCTGGAGATCCTTTTCCACCCGGACCGTCTTACCGTTCCCATGGCCCGCCCTGAAGGGCCCATCCGGAAAGAATTGAACCCCGTTTCCTGGGAGGAAATCTTAACTTCCATTACCCGAGATATCATTGCCCTTCAGGAACGGAATCAACCCCACAGCATCGCCATTATAAACGGGGATGACACCCCCCTCATGCAGGAGCTGTGGCAGAATGTGGCCAACTGGTTGGGGACCCCCAATTTCTATAACGAAGAGCACCGCGGCGAAAATCCCAATTCTACGTTCATGACTCAGGGATTTGCCGAAGCGCCTAAACTGGATATCATCAACGCCGATTATATTCTCAGTTTAGGGGCTGATTTCTTAGAGGAGGGGGCTCCGGTACACTTTAACCAGGTGTTGAGTCAGTTCAAAGATTTACAGAACGTCACCCGCAATAAGCTCATTTACGTGGGTCCCCGGGCCAATATTACCGCCACCAGTAGTCATCGCTGGGTGCCCATCAATCCCGATACATGGGGCACCTTTGCCTTAGGCATCGCCCACATCCTCATCGATGAAAACACCCTGGACTTGGACTATTTCCGCAAGAATAGCCACGGCTTCACTACCTGGACCGATAGTAAAGGGCAGGAGCATTTGGGCTTCGAAAACATCGTCCGGTCGGAGTTCCATCCCAAGCGGGTGGAGGAAATCACCGGAGTGGCCGAAAAGGATCTGCGGGAAATCGCCGAAGGGTTAAAATCCCGGGCCCGGCCGGTGGTCTTGTGTGGCCAGGAGGCCCTCCAGTCTCCCCGGGGACTGCTGCACCTGTGGGCCACCCACTGCCTCAACTTCCTCATCGGGGCCATCCAGCGGGAGGGAGGCTGGTACTTCACGGGAACGGCTCACCAGAAAGTCCTTTATAGCCTCCCCT
>CAZBEL010000324.1:0-2299 GCA_964490885.1 uncultured bacterium | reverse complement strand
TTTCTGCACTTGCGATGTGCTATTTGTCGCCAGTACAATGGTGGTCCCTAAATCGCGATTCATCTTTTTCAGGCGACCTACAAAATATTTCTCCAGTTCAGGATCAAGGTAATTGCCGAAATCATCTACCAGCAGCACCCGAGGATCGCCTTCCACTGCCAAAATCAGGTTCAGCCAGGCCAGTTCTCCTTTAGAAAGGGCTTTAACGACCTGGTTCCATAGGGCGCTACGAGATCGTTGGGAAAAGTATTTGGCTTTAATCTTCTCTACTTCTTCAGGAAAGTTTTGTTTAACCAATTGGAAGACTCGCAAATTGGAGGGAATCTGCTCCACGCTGGCAAAATGGATTTCCGGAGGAACTTTTACCTTTCCAGTCCAGGTAGTTTTAAACTCTTCCTGAGCGTATTTCAACGTCCCTTCGGTGGGTTGATCCAGGCCAGCTAACAGACTTAAAAGGGTGGTTTTCCCTGAACCAATGGGACCAATGATCGCATAGATCGTCCCACGGTGAATTTGCAGGTGGTTGATTTGCAGGACAGTGCGCTCGCCAAAGACCTTTTTCAGGCCCTGGAGCTCATAAATTAATGTTGAGTGACGATTCATCTTTGCATCCTTTCTTGGTAAAGATGAATCGAAAGGTCAAGGGATGTTCAGGAGTCGTGGGCTTCTAAGAAGCGCTCGGCTTCGATGGCTGCCATACATCCCGAACCCGCGGCCGTGATGGCCTGGCGATACACATGATCTTGAACATCGCCACAGGCGAAAACACCTGGTATGGAGGTAGCCGTACTCCCGTTTTTCGTTACAATGTAGCCTTTACTATCCAGTTCTAAAAAGTCTTTAAATAACTCTGAGTTTGGCTGGTGACCTATCGCTAGAAAGATGCCGTCACAAGGTTCCTGGCGTGTGTCACCTGTCTGTGTATCTTCCAGGATGGCGCCGGTAACGCCCTGAGTCGTATCACCTTCAATCTCTTTAATGACGCTATTCCAGTGGACGTGTATTTTGGGGTTTTTCAGTGCCCGTTCTTGCATGATCTTTGAAGCGCGTAATTCACCACGCCGGTGGACGATCCAGACTTCCGACGCGAATTTTGTGAGAAAAATGGCTTCTTCCATGGCTGAATCCCCGCCACCTACCACCAGGACTTTTTTGTCCTTAAAGAAAAACCCGTCACATGTGGCACAGGCGGACACACCATGTCCTAATAGCGTTTGCTCCTTTTCCAATCCTAAAAACTGTGCTGAAGCTCCACTGGCGATAATGACTGTTTCTGCGCTGTAGAGTTCGTCCTCAATCCAGACTCGAAAAGGGCGTTGGGTAAAATCAACTTTAGTAACATGTTTAAAGAGACATTCGGCGCCAAACCGATTGGCTTGTTGGCGAAAGAGATCCATGAGCTCGGGTCCCATGATTCCGTCGGGAAACCCGGGATAATTTTCAACTTCCGTAGTAATGGTCAGTTGACCTCCCGGCTGGCTACCCTCGAAGACGAGGGGCTTTAAATTGGCCCTGGCGGCATAGATTGCCGCTGTGAGACCCGCAGGGCCAGAACCGATAATAATGACCTTTCGATTCACTAATTTAGTTGTTAAATAACTGCGTCTAAGTATTTAGTAATGTTGGTTTTTGGTACTGCACCAACCATTTGATTAATGACATCTCCTTTATGAAAAAGGAGGAGTGAGGGAATACTCCGAATACCATATTGCATGGCGACCCTCGAATTAAGATCTACGTTAACTTTGCCCACTTTTATCTTTCCGGCATATTCCTGGGCAATTTCACCCACAATGGGTGCAATCATCTTGCATGGACCACACCATTCGGCCCAAAAGTCCACCAGAACAGGTAGGTCCGATTGCAAAACTTCCTTCTCAAAATTAGATTCGTTGAATTCCATGATATTCTCTGCCATTAGAACTCCTTTTCTCAATAAAATACTAGAGAAAATTTAGCTTGAAACCCGCTTACCATAAAAACGCTAATTGAAAAAGTATGATCTTTTTCATTACTGGGTTGGAGAAAATCCATGCAATGCCAGCATTTTAGTCAATTTAAGCGCCTTTCATCCAGCGGACGATTTCAGGTAGGGTCACCCGTTTCCCGTAAAGCAGCACGGCCGTCTGAAAAATGCGGCCCGCCAAGCGAAACATGATGACGATACTCAGTACCATTAACAATGTTGTGGCAACAATCTCCCAAAAGGCTACCGATTTGGTTCCTACGCGCAAGATCATGAGGAAGTTGCGTCCCTAATTTTCTGTACTTTTGAAAAGAGGGCCATGGTCTTCTAAAT
>CAZBEL010000323.1:0-2299 GCA_964490885.1 uncultured bacterium | reverse complement strand
AAAAATGATCCAAAAGAGAACCTATTTTACATTCCTCTGTGTCTCTGTGGCTTACAAATAAAACTTAACCGAACTGTAGCGGAGAGGGCGGGATTCGAACCCGCGTTCCGATTTCTCGAAAACACGCTTTCCAAGCGTGCGCCTTCAGCCGCTCGGCCACCTCTCCTGTTAAAACAAAACTGTGTTTAACCTAAAAGTAAGAAACTTGAGATTCCACAGTCCCAAAATAAAGAAATTAGCTTTCTTTCTTCTCCTCAGCCTCACTGACTTTGGCCACTTCTTCTGCTTCTGCTGGAGCTTCCTCATCTGATGCCTCTTCCTGAGCAACCTCTTCTACCTCAGAAGTCTCCTCATCCTGGGGTGCAACCATTTTTACCGATTCAGGGTGAATAACTTCCATATCCTCATGAAGGGCTAAAGCCTCCTTTTCCGCTCGCTCTAACGCTTCGTTGAGGTTTTCACCGCTGTTCACCCGCACCATGGTTTCTTTGAAGCGCCAATGACCGGTCTTTTCGGATTTCACGCTTTTCACGTAACGGACGTACTTGTAATCTTTTTGACCCTTCTTCCGGGCCTTTTGAGAAAAACTCACTGCTTTCTTAGCCATGTGAATAACTCCTTAACAAATATCGTTAAAAATATGCCGGCGAATTTAGGTGTAACTAGACTTCCGTCCAACGCCTATCAAAGGCTATGAACCCCTTGGCTAAAATCAATTTTACTGTTTCACCTTTAGCGCTTAATCTTCCCTGGCAAAATAAACTCATATCGCTGGCGGAATAATTTAGTTTTTAGAGCGCGATCCCAACGGCGGAAAGTGAGAAACAATGCCCAGATGATCTTATCCTCTTTATAGTACTTTTGTACTTCTTCCAGTGTAATTGGCTCCAAATCCTCCGTTAAATGCCGGTTCACAACAGGTAAGATTTCCGGGACCAGATCTGGGCGCTGCTCCTTGAACAAATTGGCTACCAGATCCACGTAAACTTGTCGCAGATCGTAGTACCGGTTCATCACGTCCTCTAAGAACAGGCTGCGAATGATCCAGCGTAAGAAACTAGGAGCACTCTGGAGGAAGAGTTCCGGGTCCAATTGCTCAACCCCACCCTTGCGCATGAGGGGTGTGCTGGTATCAATATACTGAATGACCTGACTACCCCCAACGACCCAATTGGACAGTTGACCATCCAGGGCAATTTCTAGATCCGGGTGATGTTTTTGGTTAAAAATCCCGATCTTATCAATCTCCTGGCCAATGCGTTCGATGAGGTCAATTAGTTCATCACCTGATAGACGCTGAATTAACTTATGGGCAAACTGTTCCGGCGGAAGACGTTTCTGACGAATGTACAACACCACTGGTCGGTTGGGTAGAGCGACAATATCAAGATCATCTTCAGGTATGGTAAGTCCAGCTTTCACAAGGTATTGGCAATATTCCCGGTAGTTCTTGCCGTAGCTTTCAGCAGAAGCTACGGAATCAAATAGGGGCATACGCTTATAGGCATAGTCCTGTTCTGACCCGATTTGAAAAACAGTGGAAATTTCCCCGTAACCTAATACATGAACAGGTAACGGGGCCTGACTCAAATTACAAGGATCCAATCCTGCCTCGAATCTTTCTAATTCCTCGTGGGAGATCATTTGCCTTTTCCTTTAAGTCGAATTCGAAAGCGATCAAATCCCCGTTTAACCTTCACGACCGGTAATAGCTTGCGGGCGGCACCAAGTGCTGCATCTAATTGTTCCATAACCATGGGTATCAAGTCTGAATTCATGTTTAAAGGGGGTAGACACTGGCACACGGAAGGATCGTTATTGGCGTAAACTAATAAAAGACCGTGATCAAAAGCGGTCTTGGTGAGGACGGGACCGGCTAAAGGATCATGTAATTCCAACCCCATCATGAGCCCTAATTGCCGTACTTTAATAAAGAATTTTTTGTGTTTTGATTGAAGGCCCTGAAATTCCAATCGAAATTGTTCCGCAAGGTGATTGACATGTTCTAAAAAGGCACTTTCTGAAGAAATCTCCAGGATGCGCTTGGCCAACCGGCAACCAATTTCCGCACCACCAAACGTAGAAATATGGATGAAGGGATCAGGGTCGAAAACAACCTCTAAAGGTTCCCTCAATACGGTGGCCGTAATGGGGTACAATCCACCAGAAAGACCTTTTCCAATGACGACGATGTCGGGTAAAATATCGTAATGTTCAATCAAGGGCTTATTGGATGACGCTGTTAACAGGACACCAACCAAGGGGCTCCTTGGCCAGGCTATCGGCTAGTCCCTTAATT
>CAZBEL010000322.1:0-2303 GCA_964490885.1 uncultured bacterium | reverse complement strand
CGATGCCATCCCCTCCAGCAACTCCTACGTGCACAATGTCTTTTTTCCAGGTTCTAACACCAGCACCTACTACTACATCATCACTAACAACCTAAACAGTGACGATGCCATCGATATGACCAACTGGCCCCTGGGGAATTATACCGCCCGGCTTTATACCTGGGACCCTTACTTCAACGCGGATACTTTAGAACAATCCTTTGAAGTCGTTGCCCCCGACCTAACCCCACCAACCGCGCCGGTTCTTCTATCCCTTCTGCCGGAAGGGAGTGGCTTTCACCTACGCTGGCTTCCTAACTCGGAATCGGATCTGGCAGGTTACCGTCTTTATTTCAGTTTTGACCTAATTCATTGGCAAAACAGTCATAACGAGGCTACGTTGACTGCAACTGTATCAGACTTCATTGCCCCGGTCATGGGGGATGATATGATCTTTATTAAAATGACCGCTGTTGATGACGCGCCTTTACCAAACGAAAGCGCCTTTTCTGAGATTTACACCCTGCGCCGACACGCCACCCCCGAACCCCTCATCCTCTTCGTGGATACCTATTCACTTGACCCGAATCCATCTACGATTCCCTTCGTGGCTCACTTAGGGGAAGTAGCGGAAAACCTGGATTACCTCTCTTATGCCACGGTGAATGATACCCTTTTCGCGCTCGACACAACCCTGTTCCAATCGGACCTATATCTTGATACTCCACTGCTCATTCACACGGGCCAAAGCCACTCCCCCATGAATGCACAACTTGTAAACGCAATGGTTACCCGCCTAACCTCAGGGGTTCCCATCTGGTTACAGGGTATTTGGGGCCTGGAGGTACTGCAACAAGCCAGCCTTGGCGCAAGCCTGTTGACCCAGTTACAAATCAGTCAAGGTGCGCCCACGGGCCTACCTGATTCTCTCCTCGGGATAGATCAATCTCTATTCCAGGGGTTTCGTTGTTCCGTTGTAGATACGATTCCAGGTATCGACAGCCTTGCCACCATTCTCGCTGAAAACGGCGCTATGGGGCAACCAGTATTAGTGGACAATTTTGACTCTACTTTCGGAGTCGCAGCCAATCTGCCCGGTTTTTTCTTCTACACCTCTCCGCCAATGGAAATTATTCCACCCAATAAACGTACCCCGTTTCTCACACGGATAATGAACTCAATTAGCCCTCCCCTTACCAGTGCTATCGAATTACCTTCCTTACCTCAAACGATTGAACTCTCGGTTTATCCCAACCCCTTTAACGAACAGGCCCTAATCCGTCTAACGGGTGGGACAGGAACAATTAACTTGCGATTATTTAATCTCCTGGGGCAGGAAGTCTGGCAAACCAGCGTTAATAAAGACGTACCACTTTTCACTGTAATCATCCCAAATTCGGTGACCCATTCACTGGCTTCAGGAGTATATCTTCTGCAAGCCGTCCACAGCGGAGATCAATACAGACAGGTAGCAAAACAGAAGATGGTGTACTTGAAATGACGAGAATGAAGCAGCTCGGGGTTCTTTTCCTTTTCAGCCTGATCGGGGTAACATGTAGCCGCCCACCTGCCCTATCACCAGAAACCGGCCAACGTGAATTAACCAAGACCATTCACTATCTCATTACCCATTCAGGGCTAAAAACCAACCTGGGAGTCAAGGTCGTTTCCTTAAAAACGGGAAAGACTCTGTATGCAGTGAACGAGGATCACCTATTCAATCCAGCCAGTAACAACAAACTTTTTACCTCATTAGCCGCTTTAAAATTACTTTCACCGCAGTTCCAGTTCGTGACTACTGTTTGGATCGACAGTGCGCTGGCTATCCTAGACACTATTCCTCGACTAACTTTGAAAGGGGGAGGTGACCCTGACTTATCTGTTGATGACCTGCGCCAACTGGCGGAAACGGTCGCTGAAAAGATCAAAGTGATCGATACACTGATCTTAGATCCATCCATCTTTGATGATCGGGTTCAAGGCAACGGTTGGATGTGGGACGAAGGGGATCGTTGGTACTCCGCCCAAGTGACTGGCCTGGGAGTGAATGACAATTGTGTGGACATCACCGTCACACCTGCAGAAGCCAACCAACCTCCTGAAATCATTATCAACCCCAACACAGATTACGTGACGATTAACAATCAGGCCATAACCCTTGAAGACACTACAGGCTTACAAAAACTCCGCATTAAACGACGTTGGGAAGTAGCCTCGAACACCATCGACATCACCGGAAATATTTTAACCTCTGACGAACCAAAGACCTATTACCGCAATGTTGAAGATCCCATGCTTTTCACAGGCTACGTGTTCAAAGAATT
>CAZBEL010000321.1:0-2311 GCA_964490885.1 uncultured bacterium | reverse complement strand
ATTATCTTTGCGGGGGAATATATTAGTATCACTAATCCCCTATTTTACTGGGGAATTCTTTCATTAAAAACACGTAGGAGTATAGATCATGCGTAAAATAGGGTATCTTATTTTCGTTTTTAGTAGTGTCCTTTGGAGTCAAGAGCCACTTCAATTCGGGGCAGCACTCACGTTAGAAAAAACTATTCCGATTGAATCAATTGTAACAACACCAGAGACCTATATTGGTGATAGGGTGTTAATTGAGGGAACCATTGTAGATGTATGTTCTAATATGGGTTGCTGGATTGAACTGAAGGGAGAGAATTCCAATCAGAAGATCCGTGTCAAGGTAGAAGATGGAGAGATTGTTTTTCCAGTCTCCATTCGTGGTAAACATGCCCGAGTGGAAGGTACAGTAGAAATGCTTGAGTACAGCAAGGAAGAGTTCTATAGGCTAAAGCAGCACGAAGCCGAAGAAAAAGGAGTAGCATTTGATTCCTCTGCATTCCAGTATACTCCGGCCGATGCCCGTCGTTATCAGATCCGTGGGTTGGGCGCGGTTGTAGAGTAAAAAACCGATAAGTTCTCTCAAAAGCCGTTTCCCCTGGTTAGTAGTAGAGGAAACGGATTGTCGACTCTGATGATTTTCCCCTTATTTCATACGGGATAAATTGTAAAAAGACACAATCCGAGGTGGCTCTGAAAAGAATTTGTATTATTAAGACTTAATGATGTAAAATTAGACGGAAACGTGGATTGGTGTGTCCATAAAAACCACGCACAATGTCAAGACCAAACCAGCATAAATATATCCTCTTAGCAGAGCGCGAACACGATATCAGAGAGTGGCAGTTCAGCCGACGCGCATTACTCTCCATTGTGATTGTGGCTGTTATTGCTTTGTCTGCATTACTATTTGTCAGTGCTGACTATATTACCGATATACTGTACCAGAACCGACTGAACAATATGAAATCTAATTACAAAGAATTATCTACTACGTTAGTAAGCCTGCAGAACCAATTAGAGGAATTGACCTACGAATTAGAAACCCTGGAGGAAAAAGACGAAGCTTTGCGCACCTATGCAGATTTGCCGGAGATTGATCAGGATGTACGCAAGTTGGGCGTTGGGGGCTACCGTTTGGCTAATGCACCACCTCTCAGTACAGTAACCCCTGATGTAAAGAGCCGTATTTCAGAGTTGGAACTGGATATTGACAAGCTATCCCGAAAAGTGAGGTTGGAATTAGCCAGCTATACCGACATTTATGATAAAGTGCGAATGAATGTCAATTTGATTGGTTCTATTCCTTCCATTCGACCAGTGGATGGTGGGTATTTAAATTCTGGTTTTGGTTATCGTAAGGACCCCTTGGATGGCAAAGTTCGTTTTCATTACGGACAGGATATTACCGTCCGAAAAGGGACCCCTATCCGGGCTCCTGCCGATGGTATTGTTCGGGAAGCGCGGTATCGTGGGGGTTACGGAAACGTTGTAAAAATTAGTCACGGATTGCAATATACTACGATCTATGCCCACATGTCGGCCTTTAATGTTAAAAAGGGTCAGAAGGTGAAGCGGGGGGATATCATTGGCTGGACGGGGAATACCGGGCGCTCCACCGCTCCTCATTTACACTATGAAGTCCATTCATTTGGAGTGCCCCAAAATCCTCTTGATTTTTTCTTTAGCGGTTATCTGGACTAACTTTCGGTTTTTCCTCCAGACCAACCCTCTTTCCTGAGTAATTTCATTCCATGAATAAGACTTTTTATCTGGAGACATATGGTTGCCAGATGAACCTGGCCGACTCAGAACTCATCACCGGGATGTTATTAAAGGAAGGATACCAACCCACGCAACAATTAGAGGAGGCAGATGCTATTTTCGTGAACACCTGTGCTATTCGGGAACATGCGGAAGAGAAGGTTCATTCCCGTTTAGGGCGGTTCCACCGGGTGAAGAAACAGCGCCCCCAGGTCATTATTGGCGTGTTAGGTTGCATGGCACAACATTTAAAATCCACGATTTTGGAGTCAAAGCCTTATGTGGATATTATTTTAGGACCAGATTCTTACCGCCGGTTACCCCAGTTATTGCAGCGAGAAGTAGCAGACCCCACCAGTCAAGTTGATACCACCCTTTCACGTTTTGAGGTTTACGATGATCTTTTCCCCAGTCGGGCCGAGGGGATTAATGCCTGGATTTCAATCATGCGTGGCTGTGATAAGTTCTGTACTTTCTGTATCGTTCCTTTTACCCGTGGGCGCGAGCGTAGTCGAAGTGTGGATAGTATTTTGGAGGAGGCTCGCCAGGCAGTAGATCA
>CAZBEL010000320.1:0-2316 GCA_964490885.1 uncultured bacterium | reverse complement strand
GGTTGCAACTTTCTCCGGAGTGACTGGAGTTCAGACGTGTGCTCTTCCGGTCTCAGTCCATGCCCTAAAGGTTGAGGTTCGGGCTGAACATCATAACGATCCACATAATAGGGAAATTCCAGCATCTCGGTGCGGGAATTGACCAGCGCCAGGTAGAAATTATCAGCGGTTATAATATCAGATATGATATGATGAATGCGACGCAGCAAGTCTTCCAAAGTATGGGTATGATAAACTGCTTCTGAGATCTTGAAAGCCGCCTGTTGCTGTGCTCGGGCTTGTTTTTCCTGGGTGATGTCCTGGGCTACCACTTGAATGGCTGTTTTATCTTGCCAGGTAAAGGGCATGGCAGTAACCGATACATCCACTTCCGAACCGTCCAGGCGTAGAAATTTTTCTTCGACGGTCTTAGCCGGTAAACCGGTTTCAAGCATTTTTTTTATGCGTTTTTTTGCCGGGCCCCGATATGATGGATGAATATGGGACAGAGCCGGTGTCCCCTCCAGTTGCTCCATCCGCTTGGCTCCCCCCAGCTTTAGAGCTGCGGGATTGGCGTAGACAATTTTACCATCTTTATGAATAAATATTGCACTGGGAGAAGCTTCCACCAGAGTGCGGTAACGTTCCTCACTTTCATTCAAGGCCATTTGAGCCTGTTTTCTACTGGTAATATCCCGTGCCACACTTTGCCACCCAATGACTTTACCATCGTCAAATAACTTTCTGGAACGGATCCCCAACCAGATTTCCTTTTGCTCACGAGTTATTATACGACATTCCAGGTGGTGTTCTCGTTCACTTGATTTTAATTGCTCCAGAAAGAGCTCAAATACCCAATCCTGATCGTCTGGGTGGACCAGGTCACGAAACGTCATTTTCAACAGCTCATCGGCTGTATAACCGGTAATTCTTTCAGTAACAGGATTAATAAAGGTGATATTGCCCTCTAAATCCACCCGGAATATAATATCAGTAGCATTTTCCACCACGTTACGGAACCTTTTTTCACTTTCCCGTAACTTCTCTTCCATTTTTTTCCGTCGGGTAATATCAATGGTATACTCAATCATTTGTATGACATTACCCTTTTCATCAAAGACCGGGAATCCATGCACCTCTACAATTTTTCCCTTACCATTTTTATCAGTGTGGACATGTTCAAACAATCCTGGTCGTTTGGTCTTCTTCACGGTCTCTAATGGACATCCCCATCCCTCTTGCCCGCAGGGGTGGTCCAATTGATGAGTCAGGGCATAACAGGTGATATTTTCCGGGATGCCAAATTCGTAAGTGGCACGATTGGCTCGTATAATCTGATAATCCTTAGCATCCACCACATAAAATGGATGGGACAAGGATTCTAATAACGTATTAAGAAAAGTATTTTGGCGTTGGATCTCCTCCTCTGCTAATTTGCGGTCGGTAATATCCATAACATAGAGATAAACGATATCCCGCTGGGTGACTGGAGCAATGACCAGTTCATAGTAGCGATGGTCAATGGTGGTTTCCAGATACCCACTTTTTCCGGACTTGAGTACTTTGTGGACAGCCCGACGCCAATCTGGAGGAACCCGTTGCTGATATTTTTTGGGAAGTTCACCTAACAACTGTTTGCCGGCTGAATTAGTGTATAAAATATTTCCGGTAGCGTCCAGTTGGAAAATGGGGTTGGGATTTTCTTCAGGAAACTTGGCCAGCAGGCGAATTTCCTGTTCAACCTGACGCTGTCGGGTAATATCATGAAAAATACCCCGGATGGTCAATTGCCCCTGCTGGTCTTCGGTGCAACTTATACTCCCGGAGACCCAAATGGTCTCACCACTTTTTCCAATCAACCGCAATTCGTCGAGGTTTATATCTGAACCATCACTTAATTGACTACATTGTTCCAGACATTTCTCCCGGTCATCAGGGTGGAGTACATCTACCAGGGTTAAAGTTTGGCGCTTTAGCTCGATGTAACCCAATATGGAATGCCAGGCACGATTCACGTAGATAAAGTGAAGATCCCGATCCAGAATAAAGACCATATCAGAAGCATTTTCAAATAAATCCCGATATCGTTCTTCACTCTCTTCCAACTCCAACCGGGAACGATGCTGCTTGATGGCCATACCCATCGTATCAGCCGCAGCAAAGAGGGCATCCACTTCGCCGGCTTCCCATATCCGGCGGGACCGACATTCATCAAACCCTAAAAAGCCCCACCAGTCTTCTCCTGAAAAAACAGGAACACAAACCAGAGACAATATATCCTGACTTAAAAATACTTCCTGTTCCTCCGGTAAAAAATCATCTACCAAGCCCTGGACA
>CAZBEL010000319.1:0-2331 GCA_964490885.1 uncultured bacterium | reverse complement strand
GCAAAGTTTGACTATAGAAAATCGGGTTGGATAAAATGGGGTGCAGGATCTCTTTTAATGTCTTGGGGCGGGCTTGTGGCGATAGAATGGGGTGGTTTCATCATTGGACTTGCAGGCCCACCTATTATAGCTAGTTTTACACCAGTAAATGTCCCTCTGCACCGTGAAGAAGAATTAACTTCCCAAACTAATGAGTTAAAGGAAATATATCGTTTAATGTATCAAGATACATTTAAGAAACAACGTCTTAAGTATACTATGTTAGGACCCTCTTCTTGTCTCTTAGTCTTCTTATACTTTATTTTAAATGAAGAGGCAGCCAGTTCATTAGCCACTTGCTTTGCTCCTGGAACAGATATCATGATGGCTAATGGATCACAGAAGAATATTGAAGCTATTGAGGTTGGTGACATAGTCTTAAGTTATAATCTTGAAACGATGTATTCTGAACCCGATGAAGTTCTGGAATTATATTCTCCTATGAATGATAACATGATGGAAATGAGATTCTCAGATAGGACTATTATTCATTCAACTTTTGATCATCCTTATTTCGTCAAAGAAAAAGGTTGGTGTTCGCTAAAACCAGATGTCACGAAAGAACTGATAACAAGCATCGCTGAAGTTAGTCAGTTAGAAGTAGGTGATATTTGCTATATATTGAAAGACGGAGAATTAGCAGAAGTAGAATTTATAGGTTCACAAAGGTTAAATACTTTCCAGCGAACGTATACTATTAAGAAACTCAAGAAGAACAATGCCTTTTTCGCTGAAGGTGTATTGGTTGGTGTGGAAACGGTGAAGGAGAACTAACAATTTGAGATCTCAATCTCACCTTTTTTTGATAGTGATTTTAATTTTATTAGTAACTCCCTCTATCCATGGACATGAAGGATATCACGGTAATTTGTATGGTTACGTTAACCCAGGGATGCGAGTGGTTTATACATTTGGTGAAGGAATTACATGGGGTGTGGAAATTACATTAGGAATAATTTACTGGGATGCTCTCATTCACAGTTCGGTTGCAATTGGATGGCAAAAAAATCCATACTATCCACAAGAACTGCACTATATTGCATTACAAGGTGGAATCTATTTATTCGGTGCATCTATTGGTCAAACATTTTATGGAGATGGCAAAGGAAGGGAGAAAGGAGTGCGTTACACAGGATATCTTGGTCCCCTTCCTATCCTTACAGAGGGAGTGCTTGGATTGGCGTTTGCGACATATGAATACTATAGGTTTCCTGCGTTAAAAAAAACCTACCACAGTCTTTCCATTTGTGGTAAAACCCCAGTTGTTTTACCGGAATTACCTGTCATTGATTAGGCTGGCTAACCTCCAGTCGACCCGACTTGAAATGTTAGCAGCGTGAATTTATCCGATTTGAGTATCTCTTGTGTTTTACATTGCAGTAAAGAAAAATCAATCAATCTCACCAAATTCCCCACTAATATCATAGCTAATGGCCGAGTAGGCATGTGATTTTATACACGATTAATAGACGATTGTAGCTCTCAGCATCCCTACTGGTTAAGTGTACACTTGGTAATGACGATCTCTGTTAAAAAGTGTGCTATAACTGTGCTATTTTTTTGTCGATTTTTGTCTATTTTAGCGCTTTTTGTCATTTTCTGGCAAAGCTAGAAAGTAATAAAAATCCCCCTGTTTCTCGTCGACCTGTCCGATTGCTCAGGCGGGGAAAAGGGGGTTTTCGTCGTGTGACCCCGGCATCCCGACCTTGTCGGGAAACGCGCGGCCAATAGTTTAGTGGATTATTATACTTAATACGACATTTTGCTGAATTCGTTTGTACCAAAGACTTGAAATAATCTTGGGTAGCCTAATAGTGACCCCGGCGCGACTCGAACGCGCGGCCAATGGCTTAAAAGGCCACTGCTCTACCAACTGAGCTACGGGGTCAAATGTTGCCTGTTACGATGGAAAAGGCGGTGGCAAAATTACGGCTGAGGGAAAACTAAAAGAATCACTATTTCCGTGCGCTAACTACATTTTGCGCTGTACCCCACTCTCCATAGTGGTGAGGATTAAAGAGAATCTTTACTCCAAGGACCCTTCAACACAGGTAGTGTCAAAACCACCCCGGGTATTGTAGATCGTTGTGACCTTCAGTCGCTTGGTTTTCAGGACCTTTCGTAAATCCCCATAGATACGTTTGGTAGCCGCTTCCTGGTATATCCCCACGTTCCGAAAGCTTACGAAATAATACTTGAGGGATTTCAGTTCTACACACAAACCACCCTCGGGATAATATTCGATGATGACCTGCGCCAGATCCGGCAGACCACTGAACGGACAGACCGCAC
>CAZBEL010000318.1:0-2342 GCA_964490885.1 uncultured bacterium | reverse complement strand
GAATACTAATTAAGGCTAAGAAACCGGCCCCTAAATCATCGGCCATAACGCCCCAGCCGAGGGGCAATTTTTCCATTCGGCTGATGGGATAGGGTTTCCAGATATCAAACAACCGAAACAATAAAAATGCCCCTAAACCATATCCCCAATGGAATGGAACCCCCCAAAGGGAAATCCATTGCCCAGCCCATTCGTCAATGACAATCCGAGAGGGATCCGTAACCTGGGAATGACGTACAATTTGTGAAGAAGTGACTACGCCCACGGCCGCTATGATTACGGTAAGCGTAATAAACAATACCACAGAAATATTCCCCATAGCCAGCCACCAAACGAGTAAGGCTGCAAAGCTACTCCATGTTCCCGGTGCCAGAGGTAGGTGACCGATAAAAAATACCGTGGCGATCCATTCGGAAACACGGTTAGTTTGCAATGAAAGTCCTCAGGATAGAAATTGGCGAATCTCCGCACGATTATCGTATATATAGGTAATTCCGGTATAAACCGTAAAAAGCGTCACGAAAAGAGACAAATAATACACGAATTGGTATTGTCGTAAGAATTGGATAACGGTTTTTACCATCTCTAAATCGATGTTCCTGATCCCCAGCAACAGGAGGATGAAAATAATAATCCCAATTTGAGTTATGGTCTTCGCCTTGGCAATCTTGCTGGTGAGCAAACTAAATCCCCTGTGTGACATAACCATTCGCAGCCCCGTGACAAACAGATCACGAAAGACGATAAGGGCCACCATCCAATATTCAATAATTCCCATATAAGCAAAGGAGATAAAGGCGGAGGTCACCAAGATTTTATCGGCCAGGGGATCCAGGAAACGCCCTGATTCGGTAACCAGATTATGTTTCCGGGCATAATAGCCGTCAAAAGCATCGGTCACCGAAGCTACAATAAAGATCAACAATGCCCACAACTGGGCATAAGGGTGTTCGTAAAACAGAAAAATGATGAAGACAGGTGTGAGCAGAATGCGTAAGATGGTCAATAGGTTGGGAAGATTCATAATGCGGTTCTCCCTTCCATGGCCCGAAGTAGAGTGGCATCATCCGTATACTCCAGATCACCCCCCATGGGAATTCCGCGCGCCAAACGGGTCACTTTCGCCCCCTTTTCCTTTATAACTTTCGCCAAATACAAGGCCGTGGCTTCTCCCTCCACACTGGGATTGGTAGCTAACACTACTTCAGTCTCCGGTTCTAAACGAGCTAATAAACTCTCAATGTTCAAATCCTCTGGACCGATGCCATCCAAGGGTGACAACACCCCTCCTAGCACATGGTACAAGCCCTTGAAACTGTTCAATCGCTCAAAGGCGTAAAGATCTACTGGTTCTTCCACAACACAAATTAAGTGCGGATCACGTTTAGAATCAGAACAAATAGCACAAGGATCGACCACTGTAATGCCCCCACATTGAGTACAGGAGCGAATCTTAGTTTTCATGTCTAAAATAGTATGGGCCAATTCCTGCGCTGTTTCAGTGGGCATTTTCAATAAGTGAAAGGTCATTCGCTGAGCGGTCTTTTTTCCAATCCCGGGGAACCGGGCGAACAAGTCAACTAACTTAGTAATGATATCAGGAACGCCTGTCATGTCAACTCCCGGGAAAGTTCAATCCTCCCATGAGGGGCCCTGCCGCTTGGCTCATCTGGGATTGGGTGGTCTCTTGGACTTGTTTTAGGACCTTATTCACAACAGTGATCAATAAATCCTCAATAAAGTCCTTTTCTTCTTCTAAAACTTCAGGTTGTAACTCAATTGCCAGTACTTCCATTTTGCCATTCATTCGTACCTTTACCAAGCCCCCTCCCGCTTCAGACTCAAATTCAGACTGTTCTAAATCTTTCTGAATTGCTTGCATCTGTTTTTGCATCGCCTGAGCTTGCTTTAGTAAATGACTCAAATTCCTTTTAGCACTCATCGCACAATCTCTCCATCAAACAACTCAATGACCCGACTTACCACTGGATTATCCTGATTGGGTTTCACTGGTGGAGCCTTTTCGGACTCTTTAGCAGGAGTAGGTGCATTTACCTCAACTAACTTAAAAAGCACGACAAACGGTTTTCCCATCACGGTTTGTAACGCCTGTTCTAAGTAGCGGCTGTTTTTCTTTACTAACTCAGCGTTAAAAGGCGTATCACCAGCCAGCCCCACTTCCACTTTATTATTACGAACCCTCAAAGGGCGGCAATTTTCTAAAGCCAGACCGATAGAAGGACGTTCCCGCATGACATCAGAGATGACTTGGTTCCATTTCGCTTGTAATTCTTGAAGGGGTTCGGACGTTTCAGAAGGTGCTGTTTTAGGTTCAGGAGGTG
>CAZBEL010000317.1:0-2350 GCA_964490885.1 uncultured bacterium | reverse complement strand
CCCGTTACGCTATACTTGGACGGCTTGCCTTTTAGTAACGGACTCCACCTCCATCACCCGCAAGGAGCGCAGTGAAAAGTTTGATCGTATTCTGACCCATCCCTGGTGGGGCCCGCTCATTTTTGTCAGTGTCCTTTACCTGATCTTCCAGGCTATTTTTAGCTGGGCTACGATTCCCATGGAATGGATTGGGTCCGGCGTAGATTGGGTGGGAACGGCCTTATGGAATCAAATGCCCAGCGGGTTAATGCGGGAATTATTAGTAAAAGGTGTAGTAAGTGGAGTAGGGTCCATTCTTGTGTTTTTGCCCCAAATTCTCATCCTGGTCTTTTTCTTGAGCCTGTTGGAGGATTCAGGATATATGGCCAGGGTGGCATTCATGCTAGACCGCCTTATGACCCGCGTAGGGTTGCACGGGCGCTCCGTCCTGCCTCTCATGAGTGGCTATGCCTGTGCTATTCCTGGCATCATGTCTACCCGAACTATTGATAGCTGGAAAGAACGACTCATTACAATCCTGATTCTGCCCCTCATGAGTTGCAGCGCACGTTTACCGGTCTATACTCTCATGATCGCGGCTTTTATTCCGTCCATGAAAATTCTCGGCTTTATCCAACTCCAGAGCCTGACCCTGGTTATTATGTATTTCCTGGGAACAGCCACCGCCCTGGTTATGGCTAAAGTTTTCAGCTCTTTCATTAAAACCCGTGGAAAGTCCTCGTTTGTCTTAGAATTACCTCCTTACCGTATCCCATTGATGCAGTCCGTTTTTCGTCAGGTTTATACCCGGGGAAAAGTATTTATTAGAAATGCGGGTCAAATCATTTTAGCCATTTCCATGGTGTTGTGGTTCTTAGCCTCTTTCCCTCGCCAGGATACTGCCGGGGAGCCGGTACCTATCCAGCAAACCTATGCCGGAAAAATTGGCCGGGCCATCGAACCGGTGATTAAACCCCTGGGCTTTGACTGGAAGTTGGGGATTGGTTTACTTACGTCTTTTGCCGCCCGGGAAGTAGTGGTAAGTACCCTGGCGACCCTTTACAGCATCCAGGATCAGGAGGCAAGCGTAGTGAATTTATCAGAAGCCCTGCGGAATGATTCTGACCCACGGACGGGCAAACCCAGGTACACGCCCCTTATTGCCTTGTCTTTGATGGTTTTTTACGTGTTCGCTGCCCAATGTATGGCCACCTTTGCCATTGTACGCCATGAAACCCGAAGCTGGAAGTGGACCCTGTTCATGGTGGGATATCTCAATGTCCTGGCATACATGGGATCGTTGATCGTGTACCAGGGTGGACGATTGTTGGGGTGGGCGTGATGAATTGGCAGACGATCACAGCACTTGCTTTGGTGGCAGGGGCCCTCATTTACGTCGTCTGGAAGTTTTCCCGTCAGCTTTTTAGGGTGGAAAAGGATCCTCATTGTGAACATTGTCCTGTTCCTAAACAAGTCAATGGTAAAAATAAACCAAAGGACGTCTGGTCACGTTAAATCCTTGTACATTTTCAAAAGCCCTCCCCTGGTTTTACCTATAAAAGTATAGCTTAACTGCTCCACCAGGGCTCTGGCATTTGTATTTTGGGGCAGTACCCGTAACAAAAGGGTTTTAACACCTTGTTTTCTAGCCTCCAACTCCACTTTTTTTAGAATCATTTTTGCGTATCCCTGTCTTCTGTAAAGAGGGTCAACGATGAGGTGAAAGAGTGTTCCCCTACGACGTTCAAAGTCATAAGCGCAACTCAGATGAGCTAAAACATATTTACCTTTGACTAAAAGGTAAGTAACTGAATCCGGTTCGAGAAGCGATAGTTTGACCCACTTCTGGAAGCGGAAGGGGTAGGTCATACGAGGTTCGGTGAGGTGCAGGTCTTTTGGATTTTGAAACCAATGCTGAAGAATGGGCTTCAGTCTGGTACGCTCTTTTGGGTTGGCGTAGGACACAATTTGTAGGGTAGTTTCCATAGTAAAAAAGTTACCCTTTTTCGTGGGGAACTCCTAAGTCTTGATTTCCTTGACATTCATATGTAGAAGGGAAAAATTCCAGCGTCCATGAAACCCATTACACCGATAGAAGCTTTCCAGGAGGGGCAGAAGGTTCAAGGTTTTTACTTATGTACTGAAAAGCATGTACGCCACACCCGTACAGGGGATTTGTTTTTAGACCTCACACTACGCGATCGGACCGGGGTAATCCACGCCAAGATTTGGGACAAAGTTTCCCAATTCAATGAGCGCTTTACCAGTGGCGATCCGGTAGTAGTGGCCGGGGTAGTGGAGACATTCCAGGATCGGCTGCAACTGGTCATTAAACGGATTAACCGGGCTTCCGTCCAATACTACGGAAGGT
>CAZBEL010000316.1:0-2370 GCA_964490885.1 uncultured bacterium | reverse complement strand
AGTAGAGGTTGCTGTTTTCAATGAAGGGGTTCCGTCCCTTTCGATCTTCAGTTCGGTTGTAGGCCCCTTCCCCTTTTAGAGCCCAGTGCTCACCCGGGTAAATGAAATCAGCACCAATCATTGTGAGATCCCGGTACGTGAACAAGGGTGCAGGCGAGTCGGAAGAGAAATCCATGCGTAAAAATTCGGGATTTTTTTGCTTGCCCTGGTAAAAATAAAGAGAATAGGCCAGACGACGTAGATCGTTGGAAAAACGCATGCCCCATTGACCCTGTTGTAACGAACTATCGGTTACAGCTGGCGACCAGGGGAAAGGGATGCGGTCGGGATAGTTGAGAGGGGCGTAGATGAACTGCCAGGCACCCCAGGAGGGGTAAACATCCACCTTCACGGCAGGGATTGGTAAACGGTAGTCTTCAATGTCAGAAGACATGCGTTGGTAGTCCCAGGGGATGAACCGGTCGGTGGGGTTAACCCAGTCAGCCCGGCCCCAAAAGAGATATTGCTGACCAATGCGAATGTCTAAAAGGTCGGTGTAGTAATCCATGTACAACTCGGCGGGGTAGAATTCCAGGCCGGCATCCCGGGGGGCGTTGGCACCGCGATCGGCGAGGAAATCATAACGGGTGATGAGGTCTGCCCGATACGCCACCCGCGGTGAGATCTCACCGGAGAATTGAAGTTGGAAGTGTGAATAGAACTTAGTCCATTGATCAACCTGCTGGGGATTCACAGATAGGTACGTTTTTAGAAAACCGGAGACTTGTGCAGGAAGCAAAGTCAGGCTGCCCACCAATATATAGCATAGCCTCCACATAAGGTTACCGACCGCGCTGAAGCATCCGGGGAGTGAAAAAACTGTCCTTTACCGATAGATCTATCTTCAGGTTCTGGAAAATCATTTCACTCCGGTGATTAATTTGCACATCTTCCATAACCATGTCCGTGGCAAAAGGAAGGCCTTTAATGTTCGCAAAAGCTTTGACGGTCATAGTTTTCTTTAACTTGCCAAAACGGTCGTAGTATTCGGCGTAAGGAATACGCAGATCTTGTTTGACGACCCACCGAATAATTTTACCGTAGCCGGTATCCTTTTTTACCTGGGGGGTCTTGGGTAAGCATTCAATTACATAGACCGCCTCTCCGTTGAGAGTGTCTTCGCGCAAGAGTTGGTAGGTCCAGTCTTCCAATTTAGGGCTGCCCATGTCGTAATAGGTAAAGTCGCTGGACATGAAGTTCCCGCCACTGCCACTACTGGCGATCTTTTTAACCTGGCGCAAGGCAGGCATGTAAAGGAAACGGTCATCAGGACGGTCGCTGTTTTCTAACGTAAGGAACCCCGTACCTTGCACGTCTTTGGGGTAAACAAACCGCATGAGCATCTTGGTTAAATCGGTTTCCGGGTCGGTTTTGGAGAAGAATTTTATTTCCCGCACCCGTTGGTGTCCCGTGCTGGAGGTGAGGATCAGTTTCAAGTCGGCCTGCATAGATTCGATGGTGGCCTGGTTCAAGGCCCGGGTCATGATGTCATAACCGGTTTCCTGTCCCATGGATAGGGAAACAGCGAATATCAGGCTCAAAAATGCGCGGGTCATGGTAAAGCTCTCTATTTTTGTAAACTACGTGGTTTGAAGATTAAAAAGACACCCGGTACGATAGTGAGGGCGCCGAAGGCAGCGGTGAGCATGGTAAGGGAAATGAGGATGCCCATTTGCCGGATGGCCACGAATTGGGACATGGCAATGATGGAAAAACCAGCCGCCACGGTGATGGAATTGAAGAAGATGGCCAAACCCGACTCCCGCATGGTGGCCGGAACTGCAGCCTCGTAATCCAGCCCTTCGTGTATTTTCATCCGGTAGCGGTGAATGAAGTGGATGGCGTAGTCCACACCTACACCAATAGCAATACTGCTGGTGATGAGTGTTTCCAGGTTGAGGTTAATGCCGGTGTATCCCATGAAAGCGAAGTTCAGCAACAGGGAAAAAAACAGGGGGAGGGTGTTGAAAAACCCGATCACGGGAGAGCGGAACATGATGCTAGTTAACAACCAGACCAACCCCAGAGACGTGAGGATACTCCAGATTTGACCGGTGACGATCATGTCGTCCACTACGGTAATGAGCTTGGCCATGCCCGTCACGGCGGCGGTGACCCCCTCATCATTCAATTCTTCATCGATGAAACGGGTTAACTCCCGGTCGATCTTGCGCAACGTAGCCATGTCATCAGTATTGATTAAGATACTCATGCGGGCGTGGCGGTAGGCATAGTCCACGAAAGGGGCCATATCCTGGGGTTTACCGGACATTTCCAGTAGTTGGAAATATTGAGCCACGAGTTCCCGGCCGGAGACCTCAAATTCCCGCT
>CAZBEL010000315.1:0-2375 GCA_964490885.1 uncultured bacterium | reverse complement strand
AAACGCCGGACTTCGCGTTTCTTTCCTTCGGTCATCTGAAGGGTCAAGGTGGTACGCTTTTTTACCGTGGTTTGCTTCACGACTTTGGCACGACCCCATTCTCCTTCCCCAATATACAACCCCCGTTCCATTTTCTGGATTTCCCTTTGTTCCAACGGGCGATCAACCACCACCTCGTAGATACGGGGCACCCGGTACCGGGGATGCAGCAACTTTTCCATCAATTCTCCGTCGTTGGTCAGCAATAACAGGCCTGTGGTATCCTTATCCAAACGCCCGATTGGAAATAGACGTCCTTTGTGGGGAATAAAGTCCACTACGGTAGGTCGTCCATGGGGATCTTTACTAGTAGTAATCACGCCCACAGGTTTATTCAATAAATAGACTTTGGAACGGTTAACAAGGGTCAACCGCTGGCCATCATAACAGACGACATCCTCATCCCCAACCGGATAAGCAGGATCTAAAACGACCTTACCATTCACGGTAGTTGTAGCTGCTCGAATCAATTGTTCGGCGGCACGACGGGAAGCTACCCCAGCCAGGGCCAAATATTTGTTTAAACGCATAGACCGCAAAAATGAATCCTCACTCCAACCACCACCTTTAAATCAATTGGAATCCTGAGGAAGATCGGGAACGTCCTCAGAAATAGGGACTTCCACATCGCTAGAGAACAAGGCCACCTGTTCCTGGCTCTGGCCTTCATCCAATTCTTTGATCTCCTGCAACTTTGGTAGATCAGCGAGACTGTTTACCCCAAAATACTCTAAGAAGCCCCGGGTAGTGCCGTACAGAAGGGGTCGACCGGGACCCGTCCCCCGACCGGAAATCCGGATCAAGTTTCGAGTTAAGAGTGTTTTTAGAACCCCTGTGCAATCCACCCCGCGAATAGCTTCAATATCAAACCGATTAATGGGTTGCTTGTAAGCCACGATGGCCAGGGTTTCCAGGGCTGCCTTAGACAAGTAGAGCTTCCCCTGATGAGGTTCCAACCGCCGAATCCATTTGGCATATTCCGCCCGTGTCACTAAACGATATCCCCCTGCTACCTCCTGGATTTCCAGGGCGTGTTGCCCCTCTTGCAACCACGCTTGTAGCAAGGGAATACATTCTTTTAATCGAGGGGCCTCCCCCTCAAATACGGCATCTACCCTCCGCTGAGTCAACGGTTCTAGAGATGAAAAAAGCAGGGCCTCGATGATTTGTAACTGTTCTTCCTGGCGCATGGTCTTTCGCGCCTTAAGAGACTGACTTTAGCAAACGCAACTCAATTTCTCCAAAGCGTTCTTTTTGCAAAATGGCCACCTCCCTACTGCGAATCATCTCTAACAGGGCTAAAAAAGTCACGATCATTTCCAAACGGGATTTTAAGGGCTGGATTAAGGCCGAGAAGGTCGTCCGACGGTCGCCATCAAAACTGCGCAAAATATAGGCCCGTTGGTCATCAAGTTTTACCGGATCCCGCTGCAGTTCGTAATCTCTTAAAACGGGTACCCGTTCGAGGGCATCCTTAAAGGCTTGAGCCAGGTGGAACAGGGAGATATCTTTTAAGTAGTAGTCCACCGTATCTTCTTTAGATTCCAGAACCGGTTCCTGTCCGAGAGTGAAATGTTCCATCTGATCATGGGCTAGGCGATCCAATGTTTCCGCCGCTTCCTTGAACCGCTGGTACTCCAATAGCTGTCGCACAAGCTCCGTCCGGGGATCCTCATACTCCTCATCTTCCGCCTCATCCCCTCGGGGGAGTAACATCTTGGCCTTTAAACGCATGAGCGTGGCGGCCATAACGATAAAGTCCCCCACTTTGGCTAAATTCATCTGCTGCATCATTTCCAACGTTTCCATGTACTCGGCCGTAATCCGGGCGATGGGAATGTCGTAAATATCAATCTCATCGCGACGGATAAAATACAGGAGTAAATCTAACGGACCTTCGAACTGCTCCAGGTGAATCCGGTACACGTCAATCCCAATAATGGAGTCCCACTGCGTTACGAACCTTTTGCAAGTAACTGTCCGCAACTGCCGAGGCCTTGGTAGCACCTTTACGAAGAGTTTCTAAAACATCCTCCCGATGTTTCTGGAGATAATCACGCTTTTCCCGGTAGGGGTGAAAATAATCCATTAAGTGGGAGAAGAGTTCTTTTTTTACGGCTACATAACCCAAGCCTGGTGTTTGGAACCGTTCTTTTAGCTTCTCCCGTTCCGCCGGATTCAAAAACAGACTGTACAGTTGAAAGAGGGGGGTATCTACGGGTTTAGGCTCATGGATAGGTGTAGAATCAGTGACGATAGACATGACTAATTTGCGAATGCGTTCTTCGTCGCCAAAAATTGGAATAGTGTTCCCGTAAGATTTACTCATTTTCCGC
>CAZBEL010000314.1:0-2379 GCA_964490885.1 uncultured bacterium | reverse complement strand
TGGTTCCTATGGTTGTAGCAGGTGGTGGTGTCATACTTTCTATAATAGGTATTTTCATGGCAATTATGGGACTTAAAGGTATTTATGACTTTTTTGAGTACAGACGAATTATGTTGCGCATTAGCGAAGAAAAGTTCAACCTAACAAACCAAGCTATGGTTGACGTGGTGGAAGTATTGATGCTAAATAACCATTCTGGAGAGGTGGCTCCACTACTGGAACGAATGCAAACAATTGAGGGCGTACAGAATTTTGAAATTATAAAACTTGACGGTCACCGTGCTTTTTACCATCCCCCAGATTCGTCAGAAATCCCAATAGTGATCCCTTCTGATAATAACTTTTTTATACAAGTACTAAACCGATTAGAACCAGTGAGTTTTAAAAGGGGAAAGGGCGTGGATAAAACAATAACATATTTGTCTCCTATTCTCAATCGCTCACCTTGTCAGCGTTGTCATGATCCTGCTCAAACGGTCAATGGGGTACTTGAGATTTCTTTCTCCACCGCTCCAATGGAAAAGGCTTTAGAACGTCACTTCGGTCACACGGTGGGTTGGTTCATCGGTACAATCATCATCTTTTGTATTGCACTATTTATGGTACTTCATAAGATTGTAAAACAGCCTTTAAGTAATATTGTAAAGACTATCCGTTCCATCACTGCTGGAAACCTTTCGCGGCGGATTAGTCCCCAGCGACAAAACGAAATTGGTGAACTGGCAATAGCCTTTAATCAAATGACCGATGAATTGGAAATGAGCAAGATTCACCTTCAAGAGCGAGCGGCTGTATTAGAAAAAAAAGTAAAGGAGCGAACGGCAGAATTAGAAGAGAAAGTTCATGATCTTAATCAGGCACATCGCGCTCTTGAAAATTTATTAGAGGATACCACGGTAGCCAAGAGTCAGGCAGAAGCTTCTCGGGCTAGCGCCTTGAAACACGCCCGAAGACTAGAAGCACTAAACGAGGCTACGCAGGCTCTTATAACCTCCCTCAGTTTTGATGAAGTAGCTCAAACTTGCACCCGTTTAGCTCGTGAATTAGCCGATGTGGATGGTGCTACATTATATCTGGTGAATGAGGACCAAAAGTTGCAGGAACCGAAAATTGCGGATATAGATAAGTATCGTAAGGAAGTGCTATCGATGCCACTCAGGTTTGGGGAAGGTATTACTGGGAGTGTAGCGCAATCTGGGGTAGCTGAATTTGTAAACCGGATCGATCTCTCAGATCGTGGTAAACAAATCCCAGGTACGCCTGTGGAACCACAATCCCTTTTATGTGCTCCCTTAGCGACAAATGGAAAGGTCATAGGTGTATTAACTCTAAGCCGATTTGGCGAACGGGAATTTGATCATGATGACCTAGTGTTTGTAGAAAATCTTACTAATATAAGCACTGTAGCGATGGAAAAAGCTCATTTATATGAGTCCGTTCTGAAATCTGAGAGTGATTACCGAGCACTGATTGAGTCTGCAGTAGAAGCCGTCATTGTGCTAGATGAAAAGAGCAGAGTCATGATCTGGAACAAAGCTGCTACCAGGACTTTTGGATACACAGAGAAAGAAATGCTCGGACAATCTGTTCGAAAACTACTTGTATCCGATGAAATTTTTAAACGCCATACGAAGGAAGTAGAGCAATTCCTAAAAACGGGAAAGAGTGAGTTTTTAGGTGAGCTTATTGAAGGTTGTATGCAACATAAAGATGGACGTTTAGTAGATGTGATGTTCTCCCTTAGTGCATTAAAAACCCCTCAGGGATGGCGGTTTACCGCTTTTGTACGAGACATAACCGAGATGAAACGTATGCGTCGGGAAGTAGACCGTTTAGCAGATTTTCCGCGGGAGAATCCTCTGCCGGTAGTGGAAATGAATGTAGAAGGAAAGTTATTATATCTCAACCCCGCCGGCGATGCACTCCTAAAACGATTGCATCTTACACGAAAAGAGATCGATCAAATATTACCGGAAAATTATCGCCAACTAATAAAATTTGCACTCGAGAAAGGTGTTGATATTTCTGCTCAAGAAGTCACGCTTGAGGATATGGATCTCTTATGGACCGGACATCCGCTTAAAGATATAGGACTAATACATTTTTATGCTACGGACATTACAGAGCTGAAAAGGATTCAAAGGGATCTCATCGAAGCTCGGGAAAGAGCTGAAATTTCAGATCGACTTAAGAATGCTTTTTTAGGGACTATCTCCCACGAAGTAAGAACCCCCCTCAATGTGATCCTGGGATATAGTGACCTGTTAGTCAGTACGAGCGAAGATCGTCTATCTGCCGAAGAACGAGAGTTTCTGCAAGCAATAAAGGATAGCGGTGAACGTCTGAAATACCTAATTGATGACCTTCTGGATATCTTCC
>CAZBEL010000313.1:0-2382 GCA_964490885.1 uncultured bacterium | reverse complement strand
TCAACACTTTCATACGTTTCCAACTACACGTACTTCTTTACATCATTTTTTTTTTACAGCAGATGACTGATTACGATATTTCTGAAAGTGACTAGAATTCAGACATATGCTCTTCCGATCTAGTGATATCACCGGTCCGACGATGTTGCCATTTAAAAATGCGCTGTGCGGCCGTGGGCGTCAGGTCATTGGTAGGATCATCATCCCGCAAAGTAGCTTCAGAGATGGTGTTCCATCCCTCAAAAGAAGGATATTGCCGGCGGGTATAATCATCCCAATTCCCGTTACTGGTACCCGTCCAGCAAACCGCAGGATCCAAGTAAGGTCGCAGGAAATACGAGTTTTCACTGTAAATAGACTCACCAAAATGTTTGGGAGCCGGTGGACTATGACGCAGGGTAATCGTACCGTGATATGCGGTAAGGCTTCCTTCGCTGGTTACGACATTCACCACACCTGATCGTACGTTTCCATATTCTGCATTGAAGCCTCCTGTTTGAATCTGTAACTCTTTCACCGAGTTCAGGCTCAGTGTGGTATATGGATTGTTGGAGCGTTCATCGTTCAATAGAAACCCATCCACTAAAAAGGCAGTCTGAGATTGGCCACCGCCTCGGATGGTGAGCCCTTCCACACCCGCTTGGAGGCCCAGGGCTTCAGCAAACGTGGCAACGGGTAGACCTACTAACATATCAGATTGCATATTCAACTGACTCGCCGAGACGTCGGGAACAACGATTGCTCGCTTGGCCTCCACAGTCACCGTCCCCAACTGAATCGCTTCTGGTTCCAGTGCGAACTTTAAAAAAGTCGTACGATTCATAATGACCACCACGTTACGAGCAGTGACCGTGGCGTACCCGATCATGGAAAGTTCTAAGGTGTAGGTACCTGGTTCTAAGTTTATAAGGGTAAAATAACCCTCCTCATCCGTGGCTACGCCATAGGGTGTGTTAACCAGAATCACGTTAACCCCAGGGAGCCCGGCCTTCGTCTGGGCATCGACCACTCGACCGCTGATCTTACCGGTAACTCCCGCTGCTAAAAAGGAACTCAGCGCAAAGATTGTAATGAGGACTCGGAAAAAAGAGAACCTACCCCACATGGACCTAACGTGTATTAAATAAGCTAAAGACCGTCCTATTGTTCACGGACGACCATAATAGGGAGCGCTGGCCCTGTCTCCCATATCGATCCGAATGATCTTTAACTTTTCATTGGTGCGATTGGTGGCATAGAGATAATTCCCATTCCCCCAACTGAGATAATTGATGGGCGGGTTCAATACAGTGTTGAAAAACGGATCCATGTTTCCATCTGGGTCAACCTTCGTCATTGCCTCTCCATCACGATCGGAACCGATAAACATTTCCCCGGTGCTAGAGAAAGTGAGCGCCAACGGTTCTGACCCATCGCTATTTGTATAGGTATTCCAATCTAAAACCAATTCATTTTGTCCCAAATCACCGGTGCTGTTGAGGATTTCATTGCGGTAGATCTTCTTTTCGCCGGAAACATTCACTGCGATTACGTAGACATATCCATTGTAAACCCGGATGGAATTCAAGCTGTAATCACCATAATCGGCTGATTCCTTATAGGACTTATCCGGTAGAATCGTGAAAATCTTTTTCCCTGAGCCAGCCGCATAAATGTTCCCATTTTCGTCGAAATCTAAATCCCTTACGCCGCCCCCAACAGCCAAATACAATTCGTCACTCCCACCACCCGGTAGGACGCGGAACATGTAGGACAGGAGATTCACGTAGTAAATGCTTCCATCGGGTCCGAATTTCATCCCCGAGGCTTTGTCAAATGTGGTATTCACGTAAACGGAAGTATCCTGATCGGTATCTACTTTCCAAATCGCTTTTACCGTGGGTCCAACAGAAACATAAAGATTTTCATTAGCGTCTACTTCTAAAGCCCACACATCAGTAAAATTGTCGAAAGGACCATAATCTATCACTGCGGGGTAGAGTTTATAAAGACCATCATAAACGCCAAAAAGGAAAGCTCCTTGTACTGCCACTTTAATGATAACTGAGTCAGATATTACTACGGGTGTCTGAACCTTTAGTTCGGTGGGACTGGCTTCTAATATCGTGCCCGGAACACCGCTAAAGTAAACGATGTTTTCATCGGCATTCGAGGAGAAATTCTCGCCCATGATGGTTACGATACCCACACCCGCATATGTACTATCCTGCGGTAACACAGACGTTATAACCGGCGTGGGGGCCGATTGCTCATTGGGGTCCCAGATACTATCGGGATACTGTGGATCCTCACAACTCAGTGACAGCAGAGTCAAAGCTGAGAGGCTAAGGATTAATTTCAAGGTCAGTTTCATTCCGATTCGCACTCCCACCGTTAGAATCT
>CAZBEL010000312.1:0-2385 GCA_964490885.1 uncultured bacterium | reverse complement strand
ATCTATTCCTTTTTTCATTACCGAACATCTAAAAGAATTTCTCCCTCCCGGCGGGTTCACCCTTTTCCAGAAGGAGTGTATTCAGTCGGCTTACCGTTCGGCGGCAGGGGTACTGGTTCCTAGTCCGGCCCTGGCGGAAGGTATTACGGCTCAATTTCAGGTTCCACCCCAGCGCCTGCACATCGTTCCTAATCCGGTAGATACAGAGATATTTCAACCGGGGAAGGAATCCACCAGCTCACCATTTACTTTTATTACCATCGCCCTCCTGCGCCCGGAGAAACGCCTGGATATCTTACTAAAAGCCTGTGCAGATGTTATTGGCAAGGGGCATGCAATTCGGCTGACCGTAGTGGGGAAGGGACCGGAGGAGCAGCGCTTGCGAAAGTTGGCGCAAGACTTGAAAGTTACTCCCCACGTGGAATTCGTCGGTTACCAAGATCAAAGGGAAGTAGTAAAGCTACTCCAGGCAAGTCATGCTTTAGTCTTGTCCAGTGAAATGGAAACCTTCGGGATGGTCTTAGTGGAGGCTATGGCTTGCGGGAAGCCCGTCATTGCCACCCGCTGTGGGGGGCCGGAGTACATCGTCACCTCGGAAACCGGTCTCTTAGTGCCGGTGAATGATCCTAAAGCCCTGGACGCGGCCATGAAATCCATGCTGAATAATTACGACCGCTTTCAACCCCAGGTCATTCGGGAGTACGTGGAATCCCGTTTCAGTGGCCGGGCCTACGCCCAACACATCGAGAGTTTGTTTCAATCTTTGGAAGGAAACTAACGGGACTTCAAAAGACGCAAATAGGCCAGTTCCTGCCGGTTGAAAAACCCCGTGACCAGCAACCCCACGGGGAGCAATAAAGACAGCAGTATTTTATTAATGGCGGTCGTGGCGAGTGTATCCTGTAACATGTAGGCCAGGAGCATGAAAAGCCCGATGCGGAGCAGACGCCGCCATTCGTAGGCGATGGGGTACAGTTTCTGGTTTACTGCGAACAGGAACAGTGCCATCACCAGGAAGGAGAGGCAGGTGGCGTAGGCAGCGCCCAGAGCCTGGTAGCGGGGAATCAGCAACAGGTTGAGCCCGATATTGACCCCTGCCCCGACGCCCCGGGTGATGGCCACCCAGGAAGACTTCTCCAATTGGAACACCCCCGGCAACTGCAATAGGTACGCCCCGTGGAATACGTACCCTAAGGCTACCCAGGGCACTACGGCAGTGGAGGTCCAGAATTCGGACCCGTACACGGTTACCGGCCCCACCTGAAGACGGACAATGTCGTTTACCCACACCAATAATAGAATCCACAGAAAACCCAGACCGGCCAACACATAGGTGGTAATCCTGGCGAACAGGGAGGTGGCCCCGGTGGCCGGCCCTTCGCGCAGGAAAAAGGGCTGCCAGGCCATGTTAAAACCCATGACCACCAACAGCATGAGCATCCCTAACTTATACCCGGCGCTATACAATCCCACCGTGGCCATGTCCGTCATGGATTTCAGTAGGTACCGATCCACTAATTCCATGAGCATGGCGAAGATCCCCGAGGGGAGAAAAGGGAGTCCGAAACGCATCAACTGTTTCCAGGCTGCCAGGGAAACTTGGCTCCAGCGCATGCGTCGGAGAACGATGGGAAGAGTCGCCAGGAACAAAAAGCCGGACATGATCAGGTTGCTCCATAAAACACCGCCCACCCCCATTTTTAAATACACCACCAAAAGGATATTCAGGGTGAGGGTGCCGAGAACATTTACCAGGTTGAAAGTAATGAACACCAGCGGTTTCTGTTCGGCGCGGAGCAACAATTGGGGGATGGACCACAGAATGTCAAAAAGTAAAATCCCGGCGATGAGGATCATGAAGCGAGCGTAGGGGCCTCCTAACAATAGTGGTGCCAAGGGGATAGAAAGGGCTGCAATGGACAGAGCGCTCAAAAGGGAGGTGATGAGGAAGGAACAGTAGGCCGTGGTGAGATACCGGGGGCGTTCTGCTGGCTCGGCTTGGACGTAGCGCTTCAGCAGGGCAGCATCCAGGCCGTAGTGCAAGATCACGCCCATGAACCCCATGAAGGTGTAGGCCAGGGAAATCACCCCGTAGTCCGCCGCAGTGAAGACATTGGTGTACAGCGGTAGGAGTAAGAAGGTTACCAGTCGAGAGAGAATGTGTCCCGCACCGTAAACGGCGGTTTGCCGGGAGAGGGCTTTGATTTTTTCCCGCACTGGGGACTTAGAAGCGGATTTCCAGGGTATCCCGGAACATGCCGCTGGCGCCGAAACGCTCCTTGAAGCGGGCCAGGCCGAAGTTGGGTTCTTCCTTCACGGTGAAGATACCAAAATCGAACACCCGGTAACCCCGTTCAATGGCCCATTCAAATATGTGGTAGAACA
>CAZBEL010000311.1:0-2387 GCA_964490885.1 uncultured bacterium | reverse complement strand
ACCTGGGTGGCCCATGCTGTCCATCTCCAGGAGGAAGAAATCCAACGACTGGCCGATACAGGAACGGGCGTCTCCCACTGCCCCAGTTCCAACATGCGCCTGGGCAGTGGCATCGCGCACATTCGGGAAATGCTGGAAAAAGGGGTTCGCGTAGGGTTGGGCGTAGATGGGTCCGCATCTAATGACTCGGGGAATATGCTAAGTGAGGTTCGCATGGCGCTTTTACTTTCCCGTCTTCGGGACGAGCCTTGCTGGCTTACCGCCCGGGAGGTCCTGTGGATGGCGACCCGGGGTGGAGCTGCCGTCTTAGGGCGGGATGATATTGGTGAATTAGCCGTAGGTAAACAAGCCGATCTGGCCATCTTTTCTGTGCAGGGTTTAGAGTATGCCGGGAGCCTTTCTGATCCCCTGGCGGCGCTAGTATTCACCGTGCGTACTACACCAGTGGACTGCCTTATCGTGAATGGATCGGTTAAAATTAGAGAGGGGCGTAGTTCTTTTAAGGAAACTGAATTGGTGAGCAAACACAATCGCCTTGCCGCCGAAATGCTTCGTCGTGCCCAGGAGAGAACGGGTATTAATTTCTTAAGTTTAGAGTCCTAATTAGTATGTGGTATTCCCTGAAAACTATTTTAACACCCCCTTCCTGGGAAGTGGCCTGGAATGCTCGGTCGGACCCTCACACCACCTTCTTTGCTGGTGGTAGCTACCTTGTGGCCGAGCGGAATCCGCAAGTAGAGACGCTTGTTGATCTGAACCAACTTTTGGACCGAACCGTCGACGCTTCTTACGAAAAAGTGTACGTCGGCGCTGGAGCAACCCTTCAAGATTTCGTGGAGGTGGTTCAGCAGGTGCAGCCCAAATGCCGGCTAATAAAGGCTGCCAAGGATTCCTGCCCTTCGAAAAATATCCGTCAACAACGAACTTTTGGGGGGGAAGTGGCCCGGGGACGCCCCGATTCCGAAGTCCTGGTTTTCCTCCACGCGGTAGATGCGGACTTAACAGTTGTGACCGACCATGAAAGGACAGTTTCTATTCGTGAGTGGGATGGCGAAGGGATTATCAAGGATATTACCTACTATCCTAGGTACTTAGGAGGGGTGGAACTGGCACGTTACGCTGTGATTCCCTCCGCACCAGCGATGCTCATAGTGGGAGGTATTCGCCGGGAGGGCTGCTTTGAATTTGCGGTAGGAGGCAACGTTGATAAGATTAATGTGTACTTCTCACCAGCAGATCAGTGGGACGGCCAAAGGGCGGCTATGCTGGCAGAAGAAGCCTGCCGACAGTTTTCCTCTGATCATTTAGGATCGAAGGATTACAAACGCGCCTTGCTAACCGTAGCCTTGCAAAGGGTAGGTGCTGCCTTATGAAAGTAACGTTTACCCTCAATGGAAAATCAGTCGTAACGAACACACCACCTGGAATGACCTTGTTGGATTATCTTCGCAAGGAGGGTTTTTTCGGGGTGAAGTTTGCCTCGGAGTGTGGTGAAACCGGGTCCGATACGGTGTTGGTGAATGACCGGGCTATGAATGCCGGATTACTGCTCATGCACACCCTGCAGGGGAAACGGGTGGAGACCATCGAATCCTTTGCTGTTGGTACAGAGATTCATCCCTTGCAAGAAGCTTTCTTAGAAGCGGGGGCGATTCAATGTGGATATTGTACGCCGGCCATGATCCTGGCAGTAGAGGCCCTCCTGCGGGAAAGACCTGATCCCACGGGAGAAGAAATCCGGGATGCATTGGCAGGGGTATATTGCCGGTGCACTGGGTATGTGAAACCGGTCAAGGCGGTTTTGGAGTATTGTTCCCAGCGGAAAGGTAGTTCGGTTTGAAGGTAGTTGGTAAGCGGACGCGCCGGGTGGATGGCCTTGCCCTGGCCAAAGGGAAACCGGTTTTCACCGATGACATTCCTCATGAGGATTTCTTAACGGTGAAAGTCTTGCACAGCCCCGTAGCGCATGCCCACATCCGCTCCATTGACGTGGAGGCTGCCAAACAAATTGATGGCGTTGTTGCGGTGCTAACGTATGCCGATTTTCCAGAGCATTACTACACGACTGCCGGCCAGGGGTATCCTGAACCTTCTCCCCGGGATATGCTCATCCTAAGCCGAACGGTGCGTTATGTGGGCGATCGGGTAGCAATTGTAGCTGCTGAAACAGCCGAAGCGGCCGAAAAAGCGCTGTACAGCATCAAGGTGGAATACGAAGAACTGCCAGCGATTTTCGACCCCGAGGAAGCCGTGGGTAATGACATCGTCCTACATTCCGAGGAAGGCACCACATTCATTTACAATGCCCAGCAGAATATTGCTGCTCACATCGAAGCTGAAATTGGGGACGTGGAGCAGGGTCTTAAAGAAGCGGCCCATGTGTTTCA
>CAZBEL010000310.1:0-2396 GCA_964490885.1 uncultured bacterium | reverse complement strand
GGAGCCAAGAATACCCTGTACTAGCGGGCTGACCTATGATTGGCCGAGTCACTTATGTAAGCTATTCTTGATCGCCATTTTTCTCCAAATCCTGGACATCGGAAATATTAATTTCCATCATTTTGATACTGGCCAAGATGCGCTCCGTGTTTTTTTGAAGTGCGGGAAATAGGCGGGTTTTTTCTTTTAATACAAGCGCTATTTCTTTTAAGTCTTTAATGGCCTGATCCAACTTTTTAGTATTTATTGTGGTCATTTGCGCAGGTCCTTGAATCGTTTCGCCTTTACTTGATAGCGGGGTAAGGTGCCGTATTCATACAATTGAATTTCGTAATTGAGGTTGGTTTTCAAACGCAATTGATCTGCCAGGGCTAATTTCAGTTCCCTGTTTTTTGTATCAACTCCACGTTGCACCTCCACTTTCAGAGTTAACACATCCCGGTTGTTTACTGTTTCCACCTGTAATTCAAATTCATTGCCCAGCAATTCCATGCTCCGGACCACGTCTTCTACGGAAGTGGGTGAAAACAAGACGCCTTTAACTTTGGTGATGTCATCGCTCCGTCCGTAGACGCCACCTTTAATTAAGCGGAAGGTGCGACCACAGGAACAGGGTTCCGAATTCCATTCAATGATATCCTTAGAGTCAAATCGAATACAGGGCTGGGCCTGGCGGTCGAGGGCCGTAATGACCATTTTACCTTTTACACCCGGTTCGTCAATGGTTTTCTCCGTTTCCAAGTCGACAATTTCCACCAGCAAGAAGGCTTCATTCACGTGCATGCCGCCTGGTTGCTCCTGGCATTCATAAGACCAGGCCCCGATTTCCGTGGCTCCGGCGTGATCATACACTTTGGCTCCCCAGGCTTCTTCGATTCTCTTTTTAGTTCCGGGTATGCTGGCTCCCGGTTCTCCGGCGCAGGTAATTTTGTTAATGGTAAGCGTAGACGGATCAAGATTCAGTTTATTCATCGCCGTATCGGCCATGCCCAAAATATAAGTAGGGGTTCCCATCATTGCCGTTGCTTTAAGCTCCTGGATTTTCAGGATACGGGCCCGGGTGTCCAGCACGCCGCCGGGAACGACTTCGCAACCGATTTTTTCCGCGGCATAATGTCCGGCCCAGAAAGCGACAAAAATGTTGTAGCCAAAAGGAATAAACACGCGATCCTGTGGGCGATAACCCTGGGCCCATAACAATTGCGCCCAGCATTCGGACCACCATTCCCAATCCTGCCAGGTATCCGGCTGATACACCGGTTGCCCTGTCGTGCCGCTGGTCTGGTGAAAAGCAGTGACTTCTTCCAGGGGAACGCAGAGTGCCTTCCCGTACGGGAAAGGGTCCTTCTGCTGAATATCGCGCATCATGGCTTTATCCACGGTAGGAATATGTCGAATATCCGCTAATGTGCGGATATCGTCCGGGGTAATTCCCGCCGCATCATACAGGGCACGGTGAAAGGCCGAATGTTGGTATGCCCAGGTAAAAATGCGTTTGAATTTCCGAACTTGCAGGCGCTGCAGCTTGTACGACGGCAGGGTTTCGAGAATCGGATTCCAGTAGATGTGTTTATCGTTCATCGTGATCTCATCTACGAACCCCAGCGGCGAAAGAGGTCATGCTCGATTCCAAAATAATCCAGTATTTTCCCCACTGTCTGGTTGATGATATCATCGATAGATTTAGGAAAATGATAAAATGAAGGCACTGGTGGCAGAATACAGGCCCCGTAATCGGCGGCTTTGGCCATCAGTTTTAAATGGCCTTTGTGCAGGGGAGTTTCCCGGACCACCAGAACTAGTTTGCGGTTTTCCTTCAGGGTCACATCGGCGGCGCGAATCAGAAGATTTTCTGCATATGAATTGGCAATCCCCGATAGTGTTTTGATCGTGCAAGGTATGACCACCATCCCGTCGGTTAAAAAGGAACCGCTGGCGATTCGGGCACCTCGCTCATCCGGAGCATATACATGGGACGCCAACTGTTTCACCTCTTTGATAGAATAGTCGGTTTCGATTTGAATGTTTTGCTCCCCCGCTTTGGAGATGACCAAATGGGTCTCCACGTTTTGCGCTTTCAGCTCGGACAACAGGCGAACCCCGTAAATCACACCGCTGGCTCCCGACATTCCTATAATTAACCGTTCAGGTTTCATGTTGGAAATACTCCCGTAATGTTTTTTGGATAATTCCGGTTAGTTTTTTCCCATTGGCCAATACCTGATCAATCCCTTTTTGGTCAAGGTGGTCCCAATGGGTTCCAGCGGTCACCACTATGTTTGAATTCGTTATCTGGGCGATATCCCGGGCGAGGGATCGGACCAGTACGTCTTCCCGATGTCCTGGGAAGCAAAATACGGAGACGGTGGTGCTTTTCCGGTTTGGATCCACGATTC
>CAZBEL010000309.1:0-2399 GCA_964490885.1 uncultured bacterium | reverse complement strand
AGACACAAACGGTTTTGCTACGGCCATGGAGACTGCCCGGACCTTTGCTTACGAAGCCCTGGTCCAGCCCCAGGAAGGAACCATCCTCACCGTCATTTCTCAATGGGTAAAAACTTTGCAACAAGCGTGCGATTCCTTGATAGACTTCAAAACACTTTTGCAGGAAGCGTTGGACTCTGCCCAGGAAGCGTTATTGGAGACCCCAAAAAGGTTAGGTGTCCTCGCCAAGGCCGGGGTGGTAGATGCCGGGGGACAGGGGTTTGTGGACCTCCTGCGAGGGATTCAGGAATATATCCACGAAGGCACCACCCAACTTGTAACCCTGACCACGCCGGAAACTAAACAACTCCCCGAAACAGTCGTCTCTGGGGAACAATATCAATTCTGCATGGAATGCGTGGTGACCGGGGAAGAGATCGACCGTAATGAGATACAGAACTCATTAGCCAATTTAGGAAATAGCATCGTAGTGGCTGGATTGGCTGACAAAGTCCGCGTTCACATTCATACTAACGAACCGCGGGCAGTACTGAAGATTTGTGAAGGATACGGTACGGTAAGTGACGAGAAAGCTGACGACATGTATCGTCAGGAAAAAGATGCCCGGCACGCCTCCTGGGACATTGCCGTGGTGGTGGATTCCGGCTGTGATTTACCGGAAACAGTCTTGGAACGTTTGAACATCCACGTCATTCCCGTGCGGTTGAATTTCGGCTCGGAGCATTATATTGACAAAATGACCATTAACGGCGAAGAGTTTTGGCGGGAATTGGCCACTAACCCCATCCATCCTCAAACCTCCCAACCACCTCCAGGAGACTTCCTTCGTCAGTATCAGTTCCTGGCCAGTCATTACCGTTGCGCCGTTTCTATCCACCTCCCAGAAAGCGTGAGTGGAACCTGCCAGTCGGCGCGTACGGCTCTTCGTTCATTGGATAATTTCACCGCCACGGTAGTAGATTCTCAAAACGTTTCCATCGGAATGGGACTGGTGGCCATCCGCGCTGCCGAAGCCGTCCAAGCTGGAAAAAAGTTTGACGAGGTTTTAGCCATCACTAAGAAGGCCGTGAAACAGACTAAGCTGTATATTAGCTTGGACACTCTATCATATTTAGTTAAAGGGGGACGCATCTCTAAGTCTAAACAAACCGTAGCGGAACTCCTTCGGATTCATCCTATTTTGACTCTCGCGGAACACGGGGTGAAAACTGTCAAGTACCTCTGGGGTGGGAAAAAGAAGCACGAAAAGTTTATCCAGTTTGTATTGAAACGTATTCCAAAAGACAAAAAGGTACGCATTGGCGTGGGCCATGCCCAATGTTTGGATAAAGCCCAGGAAGTGGCTTCCATGATGGAGTCTATTGTGGGTGCAGACAATGTTTTCCTTGCCGAGGTCGGGCCCGCCCTGGGGGTCCACGCCGGCCCTAAATCCATCGCCATTGCCGTTCAAACATTGGAGGAGGTATCTTCATGAATACCATGACCATGCTATCATTACTTTTAGTGGCCAGTTACATCACGGGTTCTTTCCCCACCAGCATCCTCGTAGGAAAGATCGTCCGGGGAATTGACATCCGGGAACACGGCAGTGGAAATGCCGGGGGTACCAACGTCTTCCGCGTTTTGGGTTGGAAACCGGCCTTGGTGGTCGTGATTGTGGATGTATTCAAGGGCTGGCTGGCAACGTTCTTATACCCGGTTTATTTATTCCCCGGCCAGTTGGCCATAGATCAAGGAGTCGTCCAGATTCTCTGTGGGTTTGCGGCTGTTTTAGGTCACACCTATACAGTCTTCGCCAGGTTTCGCGGGGGTAAAGGTGTGGGAACCCTGGCGGGAATGCTCCTGGCCCTGTATCCAATTGTGTTTCCTTTATGTTTAGGAGTCTTTGTCATTACCCTTATGATGAGCGGGTACGTTTCGCTAAGCTCCATTATGGCCTCCGTGGCCCTGCCCCTTTTCCTGCTACTACTCCCTCCGCTGAGAATCCTCCAGGCGGCTCCCATGTCGTTAATCATTTTCAGCCTGCTGATCCCCTGGTTCGTGATCTTTACCCACCGAAGTAACATCGCCCGTTTACGCGACGGTACGGAAAACCGCTTCGAAAAAGCAATGGTCCTTCGCCGAAGAAAATAGATTAAAACTTCTGCTGGAAAGAAAAATGGAAGGCCCGATCGTGGAAAGCACCGCTGCGAAAACCCCAACCGTAATCTAAACGAATAATCCCAAACACCGGCCAGGGTATCTGGAAACTGAAACCGGTACCCCATAGAGGGGCTTCCTGGATCAACTCGGAATAAGAATTCCCTGCCAGGCCAGCATCAATAAAGTACGCGATAGTCAAGCCGAACTCCGTATTGAAACGCGTCACATACCGGGGAATAATCACCTGGCGAATTTCC
>CAZBEL010000308.1:0-2410 GCA_964490885.1 uncultured bacterium | reverse complement strand
GGGGGAGAGTGTGTGGTTCGACGCCATCCCTCTTCATACACGCAGCTCTAGCGATCTTTAGACGCTTACGAACCGGAATTCATACGGTACTATCAGAAAAGAAAAGATTATATGGCAAAATCATGATTATTAAAGATTTATCACAGCAGACAATCAAGAAGTCGATTCAGAATTATTTGGACCAAGAGGCTCAGGCCCGGGAACGGCTCAGGGATAAGCTGCTGAATTATTACGAAGGGGTACGCAAAGGCACGGGCAAGACCGGAATGGAAGATGAAGTCCGAAGTTTTTTTGATCCGGAAGCCCTGAAAGAAGCCCCCATCTTTGTACAGAACGTTACTAAGAAACTAATCGATGCCCGGTATATCGCCTATAAAAACGCCCCCAAAAGAGAAGCGGACGAAAGGTATCTTGAATTGCTGGGCGATCTTGACCGTGAAATGATTAGCGTGGAAAGACTCACCGGCCTATTGGGTACGATTGCTATTGAGAGGCGTTTCAACCAGGAGAAAAAGCGTTTCCGGACGGTTATTTTAACGGACTTCAAGCCTTTGTTTATTCCGGGTGAACCGGACCCGAAAGGGATTATTTACCCCGTCTTTCACTATGGGGACACAAAAAAAGAGAGTCAGGAATTCATCTTCTGGTCCGATGAAGAGCATTACAAGATCAAAGGGAACGGTGCTATTGTTCCCGTTCCGGGGAATGAGGAGATGGTCAATCCATATGGCAGAATGCCGATCCTGTTTTCCCATCTTTACGAAATGATTGGCGGAGAGTGGTGGCGTACCGGGGCAGAGTCAATCTTGAATGCCAATCTTCAGTTCAACTTTTTAGGAACGCTCTTATCATTGGGAACGTCCTTACAGGCCTTAGGCCAACCCTGGGGAACAGGCTTAGACGTGGATAAAATCAAGATCGGTCCTAACCGATTATTGGGACTGCCAGACGGGGCCACGTTCAACTTTGCCACCCCTTCAGCACAGTTGGCAGAAATCCGGAATAACCAACGCTGGGTGGTGGAGTCGGAAGCCTACGCTAATCACTTATTAATCAAGTGGGCGGAAGTGGCCTCTACATCAGGTGAACACCAACGCATTTTAGAGGTGGAATTGACCGAGGCTGTTCTTTCCGATTTCAAACGCTGGCGGGCCTTTGAAAATGACCGTTTTGAACTGGACCGGGTGATTCTGGAAACTTACGGGATTCATATAAACGATAATTATTCTGTCAACTTCACAGAACCCCATATTCCCATGAGTCCAAAAGAATTAATGGAAAAACGGGATTGGGATTTACAGCACAAGCAAACATCCCTAAAAAGAATCTTTTTAGAGGATAACCCGGATGGGGATTGGGAAGAATTACAGAAAGAGGTTGAACAGGAAAAGACACCTGCAAAGCCCAAGTCAGTATTAGAGCAAGTATTGAATGGCTAAAAACGTTCACAACTATTTGGACAAAATCGACGCTTTGAAAGATGCAGTTATTGAAGATAAAGATTCTATTCTGGAAGATATTGATTTGGATTTACTCCTTAACGACCCGGAAACGTACCTCGAAGCGAAAGCGGGACTCTTTCTAAAGAAACATTTGCCCAAGATTAAACAGGCCCGGAAGGCCGGTGAGCAATACGCCAAGAAAGTGATATGATTGAAATAGAAAAGAACTTCGACTTGGGGAAAATCCACTTCGATTTGCACAATGAATTGAACCTAGCCGCCCAGATCATTATAAAAGACATCACAGGCAGGGTAGACAAGGGCGTAGACCTGTCCAATTCGGCGTTTAAACCCCTCAAATCGGCCACAATTAAGGCAAAACGACGCAAAGGTAGCCCCAGACCGGAAACGCCCTTATATGACACAGGTCGAATGGCGGGCCGTGGATCGAAAAAGGGGATCGGTGGACGTGGTTTGTATATCACCGACCGGGCCACCAAAGCAAAGCAGCAGGTGACACTATCCACCGCCCGGGATCGCCGTGAAATTGGAAACTATCACAACGAAGGGGCGGGGCGGTTGCCTAAGCGGGAATGGTTTGGTATTTCCAAAGATGCTGAAAATAGTATTGACAAAATGGTCGAAATGCGAATTGAGAGAATGCTGGAAAGTGCCTGAACTTGACATCATCTTACAGAACGGAATCAAGACATCGGCCAAACAAACCACGCTGGACCTCCAGGAATTAATTGTGAATATGAAGGCTTCCGGGATGAGTACGGAAGAAATTAAAAAGATTCTATTGAGTGACCTGGAGAATTCAGGTCCGATTTTCGGACAGTTCAAGAATAGCGTTAAGGCTACCGTCACGGCTTCAATCGGAATGGCAGGAAATGGGGCAGTGATCCAGACAATGCAGAAAAAGGGCGTGGAAAAATTCAAATGGGTAACAACCGGAAAAAACACCT
>CAZBEL010000307.1:0-2430 GCA_964490885.1 uncultured bacterium | reverse complement strand
TGATCCTCAATTTTTACAAATGTACACTTTTTACCGGAGATAAAACAAGGACAATTGCCCGGCAGCAGTGGGAGAGGAATATTATGCTATGGAATTAGGCTTATGCTAAGCCACCCAGTCCACTAAACTGGGAGGTGTCGATGCCAAAGGATTTGGCCGCGGTACTCCACTTGAATTCGTCGGGGGTGTGGAAAATGAAATCGGTGGTTGTGGTTTGTAAAAGCCAATCGCCATTTTCGATCTCCCGCTCCAGCTGTCCGCTAGTCCATCCTGCTTGACCAAGCATGAGGCGGTACACTTCAGGACCTTTTCCCCGGCCAATGTCGCGGAGAATTCCCTTAGTGCTGGTTATGGCAAACTCATCAGATATTTTCACGGTTCCCTCAGTGGTATAAGAAGCTGGATGTAAGAGGATCCCACGTTCCACCATGACGGGTCCGCCGAAGTAAATTTTAGGCACTAGACGGAGTAAGCTTTCCCCTTTGTCGAATACGTCACGGAACAGACTTTTTAACTCCGGGGCTTCGAAGGGTTTGTTCACGATGAGGCCGTAGGCTCCCTTTAACGTATGCTCACAAATATAGACTACCGAACGCCCGAAGTAGGGGTCCTGCAAATGCGGCATGGCGATGAGAATATGGTTTTTTAACGAGTTCATGGGTTAATGTTAAATAAGAACGCTTATATATCCAATAAGGTTTCCCGCGCTGTGGTTTCAGGAATTCCGGCCGGGTGAAAGGTTTTATTTCCCCTCCTGGAACCCGTAACTTTTGCCCCTTATGAAGCTGACCGTACGACTCCTTATTCTACTATTTGTCGCCTGGGGGTGTAGCCCCAAACTAGGTCCCCAGGAGGTGGCACGCATTGGCCGTGTAGTAGTCTCTTCAGCCGACCTCTATGAAGTTCTGCCGAAAACGAAGTTCCAAACGGCCACGCAGGAAGAAAAACGTAAGGTTATTCATCAGGCCGCTGCCCGGAAATGGCTCGCCCGGGAGGCTTTGAAGAAGGGCTTTGGCCAACATCAGGAAGTCCAGGATAAAGTTCAGGGGCTGTACAATCGGCGCCATGTAGATACCTTTATTCAACAGCGGGTTTGGGAACCCATTTTAAGTGATTCGGCCCTGACCAAGACGTACCACCGCCTCCAAAAAGTAGTCGGTATCAGCCATATTCTCATTCGGAAAAAGTGGGGGAAGGGGTCCAAGTCCACACGGAGCGATGCCGAGGCGCGCCGGTATGCCTATTCTCTATGGGATCGAATTCGCTCCGGGGAACTCAGCTTCCAGGACGCCGCTATGTCCTTTACCGAGGAACCTTTAATGAAGAACAATAAGGGGGATTGGGGATATGTTTACTGGAAAGACCTGTACCCGGAAGTGCTGAAAGTGGCCTGGGAGGATAGTAGTGTTTATCCACAGCCCATACCTTCAGATTTTGGCTATCACTTAATCCATATTCGGGGCATTAAGGCCGCCCCCCAGAGACCCTTTGATGAGGTGAGAGGGGATATTCAATTGCTTATCAAGAATGGTCGTCTACCAGAATTCAAGTTAGCCCTGAAAGACGTGGAACGCACATTGCTGAAAAAGTACGACGTGGAACTATTCCTGGACAACCTGGAGGCCTTGCACGACTCCCTTTTAGCCCGAACCCCTCCTAACAGCTACCTTACCTTTGCGGCCCTGGATTCAGTCACCACAGAAAAACCCTTAGCCAGGATAGGAGACACCCTACTCTATCAACCGTGGTTCTTAAAACAAATGGCCCTAGAACCCATGGTGAAAAAGGCCTCCCTCACTTTTCTGTATGACATTAAAAAGGTCCATCAAGATTTAATTGTTCGCCACTTAGCGGTGCTGGAAGCGCACCGTTCTAAAATGGTAGACGAAGAGAAATTGCGCCGTGATATGGAGCGTTTGCGAGAGCAGGAAGCCCGTAAGTTATATGTGGAGTCACTCCTGGCTGCCGAACCCCAGTTAACCGAAGAAATCTTGGGAAATCGGGTTCTTTCCCAGCACGAAGTAAGGATTAATCCGGTTTTTTTAAAGCTGCCGGAATCGTCTTCTCCGACCCGCTGAATATTTGGACCAGGAGGGGATAGAGTTCATCGTAGGGTAACCCCTGCCCAAGATAATACTCCCCGGAGGGATTCTGTAAAATGAGTTCCCAGTGCAAGTGGGCGCCTCCCCTTTTCCCCAAGGTACTGTCCTGAGTGCCGCTGTTCCCGCTATAGCCGATGATCTGGCCTTGTTTCACGTTTACTCCTGGTTCAATCCCCGGCTCAATACCCGATAGGTGGGCGTAGATGGACACTGCGCGAAATCCCGGGACTAAGTCCAGCCCATGGTCGATAATGATAGCCCGGCCTAGCAGCACGTAGTCGAAAACATCCGATGGTGTCCGCTGGATTGCTTGGGCGCGTCGGAGCAG
>CAZBEL010000306.1:0-2439 GCA_964490885.1 uncultured bacterium | reverse complement strand
AAAGTAATCGGAAGCATAGTACAGCCGATCATCCCAGGAATAACCCAGCCACTTCACATCTTCGATGATAGACTGGATGTACTCTTCCTCTTCCTTGATGGGATTGGTATCATCAAACCGGAGGTTACAGAGACCATTATATTGTTTTGCCAGATCGAAGTTCAGTACGATGGATTTGGCATGCCCGATGTGTAGATAGCCGTTCGGTTCTGGTGGAAAACGCGTGTGCACGCGACCGCCGTACTTATTACTCTCCAGATCCCGCTCGACGATCTGTTGGATGAAATTCGTGGTAGTTTCGGTTTCCATGAGTTTATGGGTTGTCGGGCAGCCGTTCTAAAGCCGCACTTATTCTACGTAGACAGGTTTCTCTCCCTAACAATTCCATCATGGCAAATAAGGAAGGTCCGTGGGGAACACCACTAATTGCCAGACGCACTGGATGAATTAATTTACCCGCCGAAAGGCCCCATTCTTCAGTCAATGATCGCAAAGTTGCTTCTAATTCCTTTTGTTCCCACCCAGACAACGCTTTCAAACGGGTAAGGTAGGTTTGAACTAAATGATTCGTTTCCACACCTTTCCAGCGTTTTTGCACGGCGTTGGCATCATAGTTGGTTGGGTCAGCGAAGAAATAATCAGTGGAAGTTATAAAATCACGGAGCGTCTTAGCTCGCAGTTTCATCATTTCGATCACCTGTAAAAGGTAACGCCGATCTTCGTTGGAACGCCAATCCGGTACCAAAGTTAAGATTTGATCCAGGAGTTCTTCGGGTGTAGAACGGAAAATATGCTGACCATTGACCCAGAGTAGCTTTTGTTCATTAAAGACGGCCGGTTTCTTCTGTATCTGCCTGATATGAAACAGATTCACCAATTCAGAAAGGTTGAAGATCTCCCCTTCCGTGTCCGAATTCCAGCCCAATAATGCCAGGTAGTTCAATAATCCCTGGGCAATGTACCCTTGCTGTCGAAAGGTTTGAACGCCAGTGGCCCCGTGACGTTTACTCAAACGCTTTTTATCCGGACCCCAGATCATGGGTAAATGGGCAAATTGGGGCAGTTCAAACCCCATGGCCTGGTAGATTAGGATTTGTTTCGGTGTATTGGAGATGTGGTCCTCACCACGAATGACGTGGGTGATTTTCATGGCGTGATCATCCACGACGACCACCAGGTTGTATGTAGGTATTCCACCGGTGCGGGCAATAATAAAATCGTCTAACTCCCTATGGTCCACGGAAATCTTACCGTAGATTAAGTCTTCAAACGTCGTTGTTCCCTCCGGAATTTTTAACCGCACTGCGAAGGACTGACCCTGGTTCAGCCGCTGCATCTGTTCTTCTTTGGTCAGCGTTCGGCAGGTCCCAGGATACTGGTATAAATCCTTTTGGCTGGCTCGCTGGGCGGCCAATTCCTGTGGTGTGCAAAAACAGCGGTAGGCTTTTCCCTTTTCCAAGAGTTGTTGGACTGCTTTTTGATACAACTTTAATCGCTGGGATTGGAAAACCGGAGGACCGTCCCAGGTAAGACCTAACCAGGTCAGAGAATCAAGGATCTGCTGGACATATTCTTCTCGGGAGCGTTCCCGGTCGGTATCTTCGATCCGTAGATAGAACTCACCCTGGTGATGATGGGCATAGAGCCAGTTAAATAGGGCAGTTCGGGCGCCACCTACATGCAATTCCCCGGTGGGACTGGGTGCAAAGCGAACGCGTACAGGACGATTGTTCACGGATTGTTAGAGTTCTTCTAAGTCAAATTAATTATTAGAGATACTGTATTTTCCACGTGCGGAGGGGGAGGGATTCGAACCCCCGGTTCCCGGCAAGGGAACAACGGTTTTCAAGACCGCCGCTTTCGACCACTCAGCCACCCCTCCATACTCTCTTTTGCTGGAGCAGATATTATCCCTTAACGTATGGTAACCCGTAGTTGCTGGAATGCTTTGCATAGAATACCGGTTTACAGTCTTCAGAAAGGAGTTGTTTAAGAATAATGAACCTGCTGCAACACATCTGTTGATGGAAAAATTAACACCATTTCACTACCCCAGGAACTATGTTTTTTGGAAGAATGGAGGAATGGAATAATGGAGTGGTGGATTAATGGAAGAATGGGGCACTAGTTTCAAACACCTCCACCCTCCTCGAACCAAATTTGTCTTTCCGAATCCCGCTTCAGCGGGTGAGGAATCTACTTTTGCTTGTCATAGTCCATTAGTGATAAGCCATATAGCGTAAGTGAACATCAAGGCCTTTTAACAAACACCTGATACGAGACTACCGACAAGGTACAATCATCCTCAAATGTAGATCCCTCAGTCGTGCCTCCTTCGGGATGACAGCCTTTTTGGATGGAATATTGGAGTAGTGGATTAATGAAAAAATGATCCAAAAGAGAACCTATTTTACATTCCTCTGTGTCTCTGTGGCTTAC
>CAZBEL010000305.1:0-2452 GCA_964490885.1 uncultured bacterium | reverse complement strand
CCGTGGATCGTATCATCGATATTTTTCCTGCCAGTCAAAAAAGCCAAATTCGCTCCATGCTCTCGGAAAGCCTGGAAGCTGTCATTGCCCAGAAACTGCTACCTACAAAGGACGGGAAAGGTCGTATTCCTGCTTGTGAGGTCATGATCGCCAACACCGCCATCCGTAACTTAATTCGGGAGGATCGTATTTATCAGATTGAATCGGTAATGCAAGCGGGCGGGGTAGACGGGATGCAAACCCTCGATCAGGACTTACAACGCCTGGTTGCCCAGGGTTTGGTGAGTCGTTCCGTCGCCGCTCAGATTGCCGAAAACCCCAAACTCTTTTCTACCAACGTCCTGTAAAGGTATCCACTCCATGGGGTGCTTCCGGGGATTCACGTTTATCGAGGTCATGATTGGGATCGTGATCGTGAGCGTGGCGTCTTATGGCTTAATGTTGGGGGCCGTTCACGCCCGAGGTGAGATGCGCGCCATTGCCGTGGAAGACCGGGCCCTAGAAGAACTCCTCAACTTTATGGAGGAGATGAAAGGCAAGATCGCCGGAAAGAAACTCACCCTGGTGGAAAAAGCCGGTGATCAGTTGGGACGCACCGTGTATCTCCTGGGAGGTGCACATGAAGGCTATAAACTCCCTGCCAAGATTTACTACGATCCCGTGGTTCCAGTTTACAACCCTGAACCCACGAATATCAGACGCTATCACCTAAAAGCCTGGATCGTGTGGCAGGACTATTCCATCACTGCCCAAAAAGCCACCAAACGGCTGGATGCGGAAACGGTCATGCTGGAGTTTCCCTTATGAACCCTATGCCAAAAGGTCGTTGGTCGCCGGGTCTGACAATCATCGAGATGGTCTCCACCATTGTGGTATTGTCTATCATTGTCTTGGGGTTAGCGACGGCGCTACGTTTTATTTCTTTCCATTATCAGGATGATACCGTTCGCCTTGAAATCCGGAATTACGGGAATATCGTCATGCGGGAAATCATGAAAGAGATCAGTCTCTCCCGTTTCATCGACAAGGATGACGTTAACGGTTTTACCCGTTTGAAGGTTACTCGTTATAACCGCTTCGGTACTCCTAAGACGACCATTGTCTCTGCCGATCCTCAGGATGGTATTCTTATTAACGGGGACTATCCATTAGAGGGGAACCTGACCTTACCGGTGAAAGGTCGCTTTCGGAATCGCAAGCAACGCCAGATTACGTTAGTGGATTTTGAAGCGCGGGAAGTCCCCATGACGCGGGGGAACTTACGGCGGGTGAGCCAGGCCACCTGGGAGTTAAACCTAATCTTACGCATGGAGACGGCAGGGGCTGTTGGTAACGACCAGGTAGAGGATATTGAGTTCCACCGCACAATTTTCATGCCCAATAAATTTATCAAAGGATGAAGCGGTTAACTTCAGTTAAGGTGATCCATTTTTTCAATTCCCCTTATAGCGGCGCGGCCACCCCTACGGCCGTCATTTTTACTCTGGTGAGCATGCTCATAACCGTGGCTTACCTGAAATATTCTCTCTCGGCAGCGGTAGCCCAACGGTATCGGCGGGCGGAGGCTATGGCCCTCTTGGTAGCAGAGGCCGGTCTTAACATCGAGGCTCCCGTGGTCTTGCCCAAACTGACAGGTGACACGCTTTTAGCCGCTCAAGGTGTGGAGTTTGGGCAACTCCCCGATGGGAAACCCTTGGGCACCTATCACGACGTGGCCTGTACCACCCGCCAGGATTTTAGCGGCAGGACCATCTACCACGCCCAGAGTACGGGAACCGCCAGCTATATCAATTCCCTAGGTGAGCCGGTGACTGTGAGCCGGGTAGTGGAACTCAATATGGTTTCCCAGGATTTTTCAAAATTCATGTATTTCACCAATTCGGAAGAGCCGGGTGGGGGGCCATGGCTGGGCTCGTACGTCTCCTTCGGATCGAATGATGTCTTAGATGGCATTATCCACACCAATGGGCACATTACGATTAGTCAATACGGATGTCCCGATTTCTCGCAAGCGGAGGTCAACGCTGCTGATGGAATTACGTTGAATAATTGTAATCCAAACTCCTGGGCGTCTCTCGACGATTCGGCCCAAGTTATTGCCTATCCACCCTATAATGCCGCTAATCGGGCCAAGGCCCATGCGAACTACGTGTTTACCGCTGACGATTTATTGGGTAGGGGTGTGAAAAAAGATACCCTGATCATGACCGAGATTGAATTCATCACCGGGGGCTTTGAGGTGCGTCAGTGGACCTACCTCATTCCCCCCATTGGTGCTGAAGGGCCACCCCCCATTGATTTCCTCTGGGATGAGGACACCGATCTTAATGGTCTCGATAACCGGCGCATAGCCTTCGATAGTCCTTATTCGGGATCTGGCTTTTATGTGGCCGATTCCCTATTCATTAGCTCCCAAGATATTGATGGCGTAAATGTGACTCAATTCCTGGAT
>CAZBEL010000304.1:0-2464 GCA_964490885.1 uncultured bacterium | reverse complement strand
CGATCTAGTCGCTTTATCCCACTGGAACCACCTGGTATTGGGATTGGGACACAGACCAGCATCGGTCACGATTTGAGACGCTTCGAATCCGCCGCGACCAATGGTCCCTGGCAGGGAAATTCCTCTTGGGTGGATTACTGTTAAACCGTGTCGTATCGATCATTGACGTCCTCTATTTGCAGCGCATTGAACACATTAAAAGTGTTTCCGTTTTTCCCAGTTATAATCCTTCCTTTGCCACTTTGAAAATGACCCTTTCTGTGGCTCTATGACCTCGAAGTCAGTCTTTGTCAATCCTATTGTTAACTTTTTCTTTTACCTCGTTTTTTCTCTCTCTGTATTAGCGTCTCACACGTTTTTTGCAGTACTCGTGCATGGTGTGTTCTTCCTTTTGCTTATGTACATATACCAGGGGGTATTGAAAGAAGTGCTTCAAAAAATCTTCCCCTTTTTCCTGTTTTTACCGTTTTTAGGTGGTATCTATCTGTTAGTTTCTCTAATACTTGGCGGCCAAGCATTGGCTACGGTTTTGCGAGGATTGGGGTTGATCACTTTTAGATTATTAGTAGTGGTAACCATCATGACGATTTATTTAACTCAGAATTCTGCCGACTCCTTGCTCACGGCTTGGCGAACCTTGTGGTTGAAGTTGAGACGTCCCTGGCGAAACATTGAGGATTTATTTCTGTTTTTAGAGATGACTTTACGCTTTTTTCCCACGTTCCAAAGGGAGTGGGATATGGTCCAGCAGACGCGCAAGGCATTACGTTTGCATCCTCCGCGGAATCGTCTGGCACGGGTAAGGCAATTGGTGGAGGATTTAGCTGCATTTTTAATATTTCGGTTACGTCATGCGGAGGAGACCGCCCTGGCTATGGAACTGCGCGGGTATGGGAAGTTAATTCCCCGGGGTGTTACCAAGCCGGTTCCTTTTCAAGCATACCATGTGGTTCAGCTCATTTTAATCGCGGGGTTATTCCTGGGGATACAATATCTTGCGTAGGTTTAAGCTCACCCTTCAGTATGATGGAAATCAGTTTCAAGGGTGGCAAATACAGAAACGGGGACGGACGGTTCAAGCTGAGTTAGAGCGGGTTGCAACCCTATTGAATGGCAATAAGTCCGTCACCGTCGTTGGTGCCGGACGTACAGATACTGGGGTTCATGCTCGGGCTCAGGTAGCCCATCTGGACCTGGAAACGCATTTATCGCCGCAAGCGCTTTGCAAAGCATTCAACGGCAATCTCCCTGAAGATCTTTTAGTAACGGATTGTGCTGAAGTTACTATTGATTTCCATGCCCGCTTTTCTGCTCGCTGGCGTCAGTACCGCTACCGCTGCCGGACTGATGAGGAACTCTTTGACCGACATTATGTCTGGCGCACCGGTCCCCTAGATGTTAATCGTTTGAATGATATAGCTAAGATGGTTAAAGGGACCCATGATTTTACCTCTTTCAGCCGCTACAACCCCGACGTAAAAGGGCGTGATTGTACCGTCTATGAATCCCTATGGAGGGAGCACGGAAGTATCGTAAATTATTACATTACTGCTAATCGGTTTTTGCACCACATGGTTCGCTATTTGGTAGGAACAATGGTAGCAGTTAGTCAAAAACGTTTTAGTTCTGAAACGTTTCTACGGTTGTTAGAGCACCCTCAGGAACAGGTACAGATTTTCAAAGCTCCGGCGCAGGGCTTGTATTTAGAGCAGGTTATTTATGATTAAAACAGTAAGAGCTATACGCTCAACTATGATTGGGGTGGGGTTTCTGGTATTATTACCGGCACAACCGGCCATTGATCAATCGCGGCAGAATGCCATTACGCGAGCTATTGAGATGGTGAGCCCGGCTGTAGCCAGCATCAATGTAATCCAGGTGCAGGAGTTTTTTACACCCCTAACCCCGGACCCCTTTTTGCAGTTTTTCTTTCCTGAAGAGTTCTACCATAAACGCCAGGTTAAGAGCTCTGGATCAGGAGTAGTGATCAGTCCTGATGGATACATAATCACCAATTATCACGTGGTGGAAAATGCCACTCAGGTTGTGGTGACGTTACCGGGTGGGAAGGAGTACAACGCAGAGATCGTTGGCACCGACCGCATCTCAGATATTGCCTTGTTAAAATTGGACGGCCACGACTTTCCTTATGCCCGCTTGGGGAATTCTGACGACCTGATCATTGGCGAATGGGTCGTGGCCCTTGGTAATCCATTTGGGTTATTTGATATTAATAAACAACCTTCGGCCACGGTGGGGATCATCAGCGCCGTGAATATGGATTTTGGGGTTCAGCAGGGCGGCCGTGTTTACAAGGATATGATTCAAACCGATGCGGCCATCAACCGAGGGAATAGTGGCGGGCCTTTAGTGAATAGCAGGGGAGAGGTCATCGGGATCAACACCTTTATTTTCACCGGTTCACAGTTCAGTGAAGGGTCCATCGGGATCGGGTTTGCCATTC
>CAZBEL010000303.1:0-2497 GCA_964490885.1 uncultured bacterium | reverse complement strand
AGGAAAAGGCGAGGAAAGTTGCCAGCTCCTTCACAGCCCAGGCGGAACGTCCGGGAAGGCGGTGGATTACAGTATACAGGGCATTAAACACAGGAAACTGGGCGTGATTGGAACCGTAGTTACTCTCAACACCCACGATGCTCACCAGAATAAAAGGGTCCACCCCAAAACTGGACACTACCGAGTCTAGCAATGATTGGTGATCACGGTAAAATTGAACGCCACTCTTAACCCTCTTATCGGTAACGAAAAGCTGCCGGTATTCCTCATAGGGACGGGCCTCGTATGGGTGATTAAATTTCTCCACGATGGCCTCCTGCACACGTACCGTAGGATCGAGGAAGGCCTTTTGGACAAACTGCGCAGGAATAGCCTCATCCTTAAGTTGATCCATAACCAGTTGGTAAGCACGATCACTGTCCAGGCGTGGGGCCCCCTGACCCATTACCAATGAAACCAACAATAAACTTACCACCAACCCCTTCATGTTTGATCGCCCGGCTAGTCCACCCATTCACAGATGAAAATATTGGTGTCACCCTCCTTGGCAGCATTGCGATTGGAGGCAAAAACAAAGTACCGACCATCAGGGCTGAACATGGGGAAGCCGTCGAAGCCTTCATACTGGGTGATGCGTTCCAGTCCAGAGCCGTCCACATTCACCGCATATAACTCGAAATTCCTCCCGCGGGGATCGTCCATATTAGAACTGAAGATAATACGCTTGTCGTCGGGGAAGAAATAGGGACCGAAATTGGCAGCTTCGTTATGGGTCACCTGGATTTTGCCGGACCCATCGGCATTCATGACCCTAATTTGCAAGGCCATGGGTCGGATGGAGTTGTCGGCTAATAGGGCTTTGTAATCGGCGATTTCCTCTGGGGTTTCCGGGTAGTAAGCGCGCCAAACAATCTTGGACCCGTCGTGGCTGTAGAAGGCACCACCATCGTACCCCAATCGGTCGGTAAGCATTTGCTTGTCGGACCCGTCGGGTTTCATGGTCCAGATCTCCAGGTCACCGCTGGCCATGGAGGTATAAACGATGCGACTACCATCCTCAGCATAGGTACCCTCGGCATCGTACCCTGGGGCATCAGTTAGACGCACCAACTGGCTCCCATCGGGATTCGCCTGGAAAATGTCGTACCCGGGATGCAGTTTCCAGATATAACCACGGCTATAGTCTGGGGGAGGCGGACACTCTTTTGCGGCTAAGTGGGTGGAAGCGTAGATGATCTTCTGATCATCAGGATACTGAAAATAACTACAGGTGGTCACACCATCACCGGTGGAGACCATACGGGTTTCCATAGTTTCCAGATCGAGGATATAAATCTGGTCACAGAGGCCAGGGCCGTCATGAGCCTGGAAGATAAGGCGTTTCCCATCGGCGCTGAAATAGGCTTCGGCGTTCTCTCCGCTAAAGGTTAGTTGACGCAGATTCTTAAAATGCATTTCACCGGGGTAAATCAGGTTGGGCATTTCTTCATCCGCCGGCTTTTCCGTTCGAGTGGTGAAAAGGATCAATACAATAATGACAATCACCAGAATCGTGATAACAACTTTACCGTCAATCTTCATTGCTTACTCCTAAAATGTGGCTTCAAATTTACGTGGAATCTAGTCATGGGTCTATGGTACTTTGATAAATGAATCTGAAAATCCTGGTTCTGCTTTTAGTCGCTCTTGGGGCTGTGAGCACTTCCTCCATCATGGCCCGTTTTCTACCTGGGGTTCCCGCTATCGCAATTGCTTTTTGGCGCATGACAATTGGCAGTGGTCTCCTATGGGGCTATAGTTTCTTAAAACCTCAGGGGACCATTGCGGGGACTTCCCGGTGCAACATCCTTCTAGCCGGGGGCTTGCTAGGCCTCCACTTCGCCTGTTTCTTTGGGGCGGTTAAACTCACGACGATTGCTAACGCAACCCTCTTCGCAACTCTGGCGCCAGTGTTCACAGTACTCATCGAAAAGATCTGGTTCCAGCGACCCTGGGACCGCTTTATTCTGGGCGGGTTGGGAATTGCCCTCTTAGGAGCGCTACTGGTAAACGGCGGCAACTTTAATTTAACAGGTCAACATACATTGGGAATCGGGTTGGCCCTACTCAGTTCTTTATGGATCGCGCTGGTATTTATTATTGCTGAGGGAGTACGACAAACCACCCTAACCCTTGTCTACAGCCGTACGCTCTATCTTGTCGCGGGCCTAACTCTTTCCTTGCTGGCTTGGACAACAAATACACCGCTGCTGGATGTAAACACCCAAGATATGATGTGGTTGTTTCTATTAGGACTGGTTCCTACAATATTGGGACATACAGTGCTCAGCTACACAGTTAAATTCATCCGCCCGACGGTCGTAGCGGCCGTTCCTTTAGGCGAACCGATCCTTGCCTCAGTGATGGCACTACTTATTTTCCGAGAGGCGATTCCTTGTCACGTGGCAGCGGGTTGTCTGGCAATCCTGTCATGGCTACACCCTAACCGCCTTCACAC
>CAZBEL010000302.1:0-2507 GCA_964490885.1 uncultured bacterium | reverse complement strand
ATACCGGGCCGTGACGTTCCAGTCGATGAGGCGGATATCGTCCCCCGGTTGGTACTCCCGCACCTCGGAGAAGGTCATGCCCCGCCCCTTAAACACTGAATGGTACTCGCCCCCGAAGAGATCGTTCACCAAACCCTTGGTACGAATCTCGATGTGACGAACCTTTTTTAATATTTCGGCGGGGATCACGACTTGCGTTGGTGTTTCATAAAATTCAGCTGCAATACCCTGGGGCGCCTAAACCGCCAGGGGAAAGACCAAGCCTCAAGCACACCGTACAAGGGCCAAGTCCTTTAGGGAATTTCGATGGAGTCGAAGAGGTGGTGAATGATGTCCTCGGGAGTCTGTTCTTCAGCCTCGGCCTCGTAGGTAAGAATGATGCGGTGACGGAGGACATCAGCACCTATGTAACGCACATCCTCCGGGGTAATGAAGCCGCGATGATCCAAAAAGGCCCGGGCCTTGGCAGCCAGGATGAGATTAATGGTGGCCCGGGGGGAGGCACCGTACTGGATCAATTCCTTCAGGTCGGAGACCTCATACTGCTCCGGCTCCCGCGTGGCGAAGACCAGGTTGAGAACGTACTCCTCCACTTTCTCATCTACATAAATATCATTAATCACCTGCTGCGCCTGGAGAATTTCCCGAGGGTTCACCACTGGTTCCACCCCTTTCAGCTCCGTGGTGCGGGCCATTTTCCTGAGAATCAGGCGTTCTTCCTCTTTCGAGGGGTAGTCCACCTTGAGCTTTAGCATGAAGCGATCCACCTGAGCTTCGGGCAGGGGATAGGTGCCCTCCTGCTCGATGGGGTTCTGGGTGGCCAACACTAAAAAGGGGGCCTCCAGGGTGAAGGTCTCCTCGCCAATGGTCACCTGACGTTCCTGCATGGCCTCCAATAGAGCGCTCTGCACTTTGGCCGGGGAACGGTTGATCTCGTCCGCGAGGATGATGTTGGCGAAAATAGGGCCCTTCCGGGTCTCAAATGTGCCCGTCTTTTGATTGTAAATGAGGGTGCCTAGTAAGTCCGCAGGGAGCATGTCCGGTGTGAACTGGATCCGCTGAAACCGTGTGTCAATGAGTTGGGCCAAGGTCTTTACCATGAGGGTCTTGGCCAGTCCCGGCACCCCTTCCAAGAGCAAGTGTCCGTTGGCCAACAGGCCCACCAGGATTTTGTTGAGGAGCTCCTCCTGACCCACGATCACCTCCGCCAGGGCTTTTTTCAGCGGGTCAATAAATTGGGATTCCCGGGCGATGCGGTCGTTAATCTCCGTAAGACTGAAATCTGCCATGGTAATCCTGTTCCTGAGGTTTAACTTAAGGAGGCGAGTGGGGTACGAAAGTCTCTATCGCCGAGCGGGTCGGCCTGGCTAGTGATCTGCTTTAGGACTGGGATATCGTTAATATCCTTGCCCAAATATTCCAGTTCGAAGCGTACGGATGGGGCCAGTTCGTGATCGGGAAACTTGTCCAGGAAGGTTCGGTAGGACTGGGCCGCCAGATCGTAGTTGGCCAGGATATTGGCGTAGATATAACCGATCATAAACTGGGCCTGGGCCTCCTGGTCCGAGCCGGCGTACTGGTTGACGACTTGCTGGTAGGCCTGGATGGCCTGTTGAAAGTCCCGGAGGTCGTTCATGTAAATGTCTCCCAGCATGTACTGGGACTTGGCCGCCAGGGCGTGGTTGGGGTAGGTCTTAATGAGCAATTGTAATTGATCCATGGACCCCTTGATATCTTTGGACTTCCGTAAGGCCTCGGCCTGGGAAAAGAGATCTTCGGCAGATTTATCAACACCACAAGATAGGCTAAATAGCCCCACAACTAGAATCATCAATATCCGGTTCATGACCGTCCCTTTCCTTGTATTTAAGAACCATAAATTTAGACTGCTAATGGTTGAACCACCAAGGGTGAAACCCCCGGTAGGGAATAAAGTGCTGGGCATTATACCATGGGCCAGAGGGAAGGTTCCTCTAAAAAATGTACAGGATCCCTAGTTGCAGCTGCCAGTTCTGGGGACGCTCCAGTTGGTAGGCATAATCCAGACGTACGGGGCCCAGGGGGGATTTTAAGGTGAGACCGCCCCCGGCCCCCCATACCACTTTCTGCCAGCTGCCCTGGGGGATGGCGTCCACTAGGTAGCCCCCGTCCAGAAAGAGTTCCCCCCCTAATAACCAAAACAGGGGGAAGCGCAGCTCCCAGTTGGTGAGAAAGCGCACCGTCTCACCCTGGGGATCATGCTGTTCACTGGTTAAGAATTTTAGGGGTTCCCAGGCCCGCAAACTAGTACTGCCTCCTAAATAGAACTTATCGTATAGGACCGTTTCGAACCGGTCGTAGGCCGTCCGCCACCCAAAAATGACTCCGTACTTCAGGCGGCCGGCTAACACCCAACTGCCCAGGAGGGGGTGGTAACCCTGTAGGCCAAGATCAAACTTGACATAGTGCCGGTTGCCTCCTAAAAAACCCCCCACCCGTCGCAGTTCACCACTGAGCACCAACCCCTT
>CAZBEL010000301.1:0-2508 GCA_964490885.1 uncultured bacterium | reverse complement strand
GGCAGGGCAATATCGGGGATCATGGGCACATAGAGGTATACTGTACTGGCAGTGAAATAGAGACTGATGGCGGTGACATCCCACAGGAGGGGCGACTGGAGGCGACCGTAAAAGAAGACGTTTAAGACGCGATCCGGGCGACCCAGGTCGATGATGGGATGCAATCCACCGATCATGAGAACGATGGCGGTGATGACTTCCGCCATTCGGGTAATGGGCCGGCGCCATTCCGCCTTGGAAAGGCGCAGGATCGCTGAAATTAGTGTACCGGCGTGGCTGATACCAATGAAGAAGACGAAGTTAATGATGTAAAAGCCCCAGGTAACGGTATTATTCAAGCCTGTGACGGAAAGCCCGTAGACTAGCTGGCGGATGTACATGAACAGGGCCCAGGCAATGACGGCCAGGAAAAATCCCGCCATCCAGTAGAAACGCCGATCTTTCTCTACGATGGGTCGATAAAGGGTATAGTCCGGATCTTGGCGTAAGTCAGCCATTATCTATCTTCCTTTTTAAGGTAGATTACCTTGGGTTCGGTGCCCAGTTCTTCTTCCAGGCGGAAGGCACGGTTGGAGTGCATGAGACGGCTGACGGTGTGTGTGGGATTATCCAAGTCCCCAAAATACATAGCGGCCGTGGGGCACGATTCCACACATGCCGGCTGATAGTCCTCTTCCCTAAGATCCCGGTTTTCGTAGCGGGCAATATCTTTAGCCAAAGCCAGACGATGGTGGCAGAAACTACATTTTTCCACCACTCCTTTCATGCGCCGGGTCACGTTGGGATTTTGGGTAGGTTCATAGGCTTCGGGCACCTGGGGTGCGGCGTAGTTAAAAGTCTTGGCGGAGTAGGGACAAGCGGCCATACAGAACCGGCAACCGATACAGCGATAGTACACCTGGCCTACCAGTCCATCCTCATTCTTGTAGGTGGCATGAACGGGGCAAACCTTGGTACAGGGCGGGTTGTCGCACTGGAAACAGGGCCGGGGAATATGGGTGATCCGGATGTCGGGATATTCACCGTGATATTCGGTAACGATCTGCATCCAATCCATGGCGCGACCCGCCTGAGCTGGGCCGGCCCCCACGTTGGGAACGTTATTCTCCATGCGGCAGGCATTAACACAGGCGCCACACCCCGTGCACTTATTCAAATCAATGACCATGCCCCATTTAGCCATTTAATACCACCTATAGCAACGTAATTCTTACAGGAGTTCCTGACAGCACCGTATTACCCGTGTTGATCTCCGGTTGGGGCACCATCAATTCCCGGGGATCGGAGCCCATACCAGAACTGAACCGGCCCACATTTTCGCGCCCCACACCCATAGGAATAAACACGGCGTCTGGATGGACGATGGGCCGCACCCGGGCCCGCACCTTGATCACCCCCACGGGAGAGTCTAGTTGAATGATCTGACCATCGGCCACGCCGTATTTATGCGCCGTTTCCGGATGAATCTCGGCCCAGCTTTCCCAGAAAATCTCTCTTAAAATACCCATGGTCTCCATGAGGGTGGGTGCGTACACGGTTTTGCCGCCGGGGTTGGTAATGGGAAAGCCGGAGATCAAGGTGAGGGGGTAGCCTAATTCCTCCGCGGCCGTATAGCGCTCCATACTCTTGGGATACTTACGTTCGGCGAGCAGGCGCTTTAATAGCTGGTTATAATCACCGGTGACATCGTCTTGGGTCATGAGGAGGGGATCCAGGAACTCGAACCAGCCGTGTTTCGTTTTAATCACACCGGGAAGGGACTTTTTCACCACCGCAGCCGGGTCCCACCAGCCCCCGTTTTTCAGGAGGGCCTTTAAGAACTGTTTTTCGGTGAGCTCCAACTTCAGGCGGCGGTGGGATTGGTACACTTCCTTCCAAGTTTCCCGATCTTGCTCCTCAAATACCTGCCCCTGGCGGGGACGATAGATCTTTTGTAAGCGTTTTTTCACCAGCGACTTGGCGTCCTTTGCCGGGAGGATGTTTTCATCGAAGCCCTCGATCCCGCTTAAGATGGTCTTGAGGATATCATAACTGGAGCGCGTCTCGTACATGGGTTTAATGACCGGACGCTGGAGCACGGCCGCCGCGGCCGGCACACCGGGAATATGCTCCACCAAATCCCAACTTTCAAAAGCCGAATGGCAGGGTAAAATCACGTCCGCATGGGCGCTGGTCTCGTTGGGTAGATCGCCAATGTAAACCACCCTGGGGATGTGTTTTAAGAGGGTCTTCCACTTGGTGCGGTTCTCGCCGTGAAAGACGGGATTGGCCTTATTGATGATCAAGAGCTCAATGGGATAGGGGGCGTAGCCCTCCACCCGTTCGGCAAAAATATCCAGGGAAGGTTTTTCCAAAGGCGGGTGTTTATCCGTATGGAATAAATTTTGAACCGCTTGCCCATCGTCCACCCTTTGTGCGCGTCGTAATGATCGGCATTGATGACCAATTCCGGCTTCCATTTTCCAATGAAAAGAACGTCTTTGGCTTCATAGCGGTTCGTCAATTCAA
>CAZBEL010000300.1:0-2518 GCA_964490885.1 uncultured bacterium | reverse complement strand
CTTCCCTCGTATAATCTTAGCCCAATCAGGTGTTGAATACCTGGGGTTAGGAGGAACAATGATTACCTCCCTAGACGTCTACGGTTCCGCGGTTGTTGTAGGTTCGTATCAGGAGGGTGTTTTTTACCAAACGGTCGACTATCTACCCGATTCCGGTTGGATAAACCTCGGATTGGATAGCGTCCATGTGAGCGCCGTGTACGCCCATAAAAGCGGACCGCTGGGATGGGGAAATACTGTTGGTATTCTCCCCGAAGGGGATGATTCCAATCTCATTTACTGCAACTTTATGGACGGTGAATTCTTTCCCAATAGTCTGGGGTTTAACGATTCCCTCGTAGAAGGAATATTCAGTCTGGCTGGTTTTCCCGATCCCACAATTTGTGGGGAGAAGTTCGCCGTCACGGGTCCCGCTCTCTACCGACAACAGTTTTCCGACACCGTTTGGACCATCGTATGGGCCGAACGGTTGATTGAGGGGGCACATCTACGGGTAGTGAAAACCAAAGAAACTTTCGGTGGCGTGGTCCTGGCCGGGGGCAACGACGGCTTGGGGGGAGGATTGCTCCTTAAATCGAACGACGCTTTTGACACCTGGGAAGCTCTCACTCCCCCGGGACCAGTCATGGCTCTTGAGTTCCAGATTGATCCTCAATCCGGTGTCCTACAAACCATATTTCTTTCCCAGGGAAACCAAATCAGTCGCTCCCTGGACGGTGGAACCTCCTGGAACATTATCTACGATGGAAACTGGAATTATTTCAACGAAATTATCTTTGACGGCTATTTTGATTTGCTCTTTGCATTGGGAGGGGATGGATTGGATAGTACCAGCGCCATTCTGCTGTATAGCACGGACCAGGGAAATACCTGGAACCAGGTTAGTTTGAATATGGCAGGTCCCATCATCGCTGCCGATATTACACCTTACTACCTATACTTTGCGACCCAATGGAATGGCGTGTATCGCATCGCTTTGCAAAACCTTTCTGTGAGCAATGTGGGCCAACCTTTATCCTTCCACCTCTCGCAAAACTACCCCAACCCTTTTAATACCAGCACCCGATTCAAAATATCCATTCCCCGGGAAAAGCAAGTGCGCTTGGCCATCTACGATCTTTTGGGTCAGGAAGTGGCTGTGCTGGTAGATGGAGTCCTGACACCGGGGATCAGGGAAATAAGCTGGGACGCAAACAATATAGCCAGCGGGATTTATTTCTACCGGCTGGTAACGGGTAATAAGATCATCACCCGGAAGATGATCGTGTTAAAATAGAGTGTGGTAGTGGAAGGTCCTCCAAGTAGCCGGAGAGACCATCAATTTTAACCGATTACTTAAAACTGAAACTCTACGGACATCTGGGAAGTATTCCCAAACGGTCCCAACGGCTTAACGGCATAATTCACGGTTGTTTTCCCTAAAGCCCCCAAGGATAGACGTACGCCGCCACCAAAAGTCAGGGCCTCTTCGTCGTAGTTCAGCCGGTAACCCCCACGTAAAAATACACTTTCCCGCCAGGACCACTCCACCCCTACGTTCACATGTTCCGGCGCATCGTTAGGGTGCTCTCCATCAATGGTCACCGTTAGGCGGTTACTGGAACTAGTTAAAACAGCTTGTCCAGGACCTACAATGTTCATACTAACCCCGATTCGGATCAGGAGTGGCAGCGGCCAGGGTTCCGTCTGAAGCATTACGTCGGAAGGATAATTCCCAATAATCTCGTCGTCAATGTCCGCCTTTTCAATGAGGTCTCGCCCTTCATAACGCAGGTCACCCCCAAAGTTGGTGAGGGCCATGCCAATAGACAGGCCGTAGAAATCGGTTCGTAGCAAAGACCCAATATCCAGGGCCATTGTCTGAGCCACCTCATTATAGGCGGCGAGACGTACATACTTCAGCGTGAGGCCGTAGGATAGGCGAACACTCAATTTCCGGGCATAGCTCAGTCCGGCAGCCAGATCCATGACAGAGTAGTAGAGTCCCGTGCCCCCCGGTTCACGCACGGTGGTGACTTCCTTTTTCCCCATAGTCAAGGCCGTGACAGAGAATCCAACTACGCCACTGCGACCCATGGGGACGCTTAAACCCATAAATTCATGGGTAATGTCCAAAACCCACTCGTTGTGATTGAAAACGGTATTCACGCCGGATAGGTGCGTCAGGCCCGCCGGGTTCCAATAGAGGGCTGTCCCATCATCCGCAAGGGCTACGAAACTGCCCCCCAAACCCAGGGCGCGGGCTCCCACTCCTAACTTCAGGAACTGGGCCGCCGTGGTTCCCACCTTGTCAAAAGAACCGCCTCCCAACAAAGCCACTGGCATCGCCATCATCACCAGGTAAAGCACAACGAGGAGGGCAGGCCAAAACCGTAATGAAGACCTTGAACGCTGATACCGGTCCGTTTGCGTTTCCATCATCATTTTATCACCAAGAACCGTCCCAGGGCCTCGTACCCATCCGGTGTACTGGTATGGAAGAGATACACTCCCGGGGCAATGAATTGGTCGTTCCTCG
>CAZBEL010000299.1:0-2522 GCA_964490885.1 uncultured bacterium | reverse complement strand
CGATAGACCCTTCGAATTAAAACTGGAATTCAGCCCAAAGGTTAACGTTTTTCCATACTTAAAGCGCACCTGATCCCGTTTTGTCTCTATTGTGCGTATACCGTGTACAAAGTCGTAAACAATATCACTAACGATCACAACAGCTCCTAAAATGATCAAAACACTCCCCGCACCCGTCGGATCCCGGGAGAGTTCCCGCAGTTTGTAGGTCGTATCGGTGTTGGTTACGGTAAGAGGGATTTTTTCAAAACGTCTTTCCCGGTCTTTGTCTCCTTGATTCAAGATTAATACATCATAATCTGAAGTAGGAAAATCACCGTTTTTTGCAGTTGCAGCACCAGTAAAGATACTAACTGCTCCCAGCACTGCTGTACCCAAAATGCGCTTACCAGTCTTTCGCTCGCCAGCATAAAAATGGATCATGCCCGGTATAGGAATCGCCGACAGAACCAGACCCACCGAAAGACGACGGTTCATATCCCGGTACTCTTGAAACGTCATAGCATTGGGAAGTGGTACTAAAGGCGCTTCGTTTAAGAAATCTCCACCAGATATCTGACAATACACTGGTTTATTCCCTATTCCAATCAAGAAGATCAAAACGGCTAAACAACGGGCGGCAATTCTTTCCATAGAATCCTCCTTCCAAAGGTAACGATGAATAATGTTTCCTGATTGCAACACGACTCGCTGGAGAATTTGCCCCTGTCGTTTTCTAATAACAACTGATATTTAGTCACCACTGACTACCTAAGTACTGCGATTCCAGCACGGTATTTCCTGAACTTAATCTATAACAGCATTTCAGTTTGGATCGCTTATGATTACTGAGATAAAACAGAAAAGGCGTTTCTCTTTATGCCAATCCCTTCTATTTTTTCCTTACCAACCAAGGAAATAAAAGTACGGAAACTACAAGGGAGTATACAATGAACAAGATTTCGAGATTGCTTTATTCTATTAACATCATACTATTATTGGCTATATTTCTTCCGATGCAGACTTTGGCTCAGTATCGGATTACGGGGGGCCCTTATGCCACCCGTTCTGAAGTCATTGCCCAACGCGGCATGGCCGCTACTAGTCAACCTCTGGCGACGCAAGCCGCTTTAGATATTTTGAAGCAAGGCGGTACCGCTGTGGATGCGGTAATTGCCGCCAATGCTGTTTTAGGCGTTGTAGAACCTACTGGATGCGGTTTAGGGGGAGATCTGTTTGCAATTGTTTGGGATAATTCTAGCAAAAGGCTTTACGGTCTCAATGCTAGTGGACGTTCACCGCGGGCTTTAACCCTTGAATACTTCATTAAACAGGGGTACACGACCATTCCAGCTTTAGGACCGTTACCAGTCACAGTTCCCGGTTGCGTTGACGGATGGTACGAATTACATGACCGCTTTGGCAAACTCCCCATGGAAACTATTCTCCAGCCGGCCATTCAATATGCCGAGAAAGGCTTCCCGGTTACTGAACTTATCGCCTATTATATGGAAATAAATGCCCGCTATTTAAAAGATTTCCCCGGCTTTGCAGAGACTTTCATGCCTAATGGGCATACCCCAAGGAAAGGGGAAGTCTTTAAAAATCCTCGGTTGGCAACTACCTTAAAGAAAATCGCCCAAGATGGTCGCGAGCGGTTTTATAGAGGGGATATTGCACACATCATTACTAACTATGTTCAGGAACAAGGCGGTTTTCTATCCTACGAAGATCTGGCGACACATCGTTCAGAATGGGTAGAACCGATTCACACATCTTATCGTGGGTACGATGTGTGGGAATTGCCCCCAAACGGTCAGGGAATTGCCACTTTGCAGATGTTAAATATCCTTGAAAAGTACGATTTGGCTTCCATGGGCTTCGGGAGCGCTGAGTACATCCACACCTTTGTGGAGGCAAAAAAAGTAGTTTACGAAGACCGGGCCAAATACTATGCTGATCCCGACTTTAATGAAATTCCGGTGAAGCGACTCATCTCCAAAGAGTATGCCCAGCAACGGCAAAAACTCATTAATGCCCATCGGGTAGGGAAAAGTTATTCCCCCGGCATATTTGAAAATGGTGAGACTGTGTACTTAACCGTGGCAGATAAAGAAGGGAACATGGCATCCCTCATCCAGAGCAACTACCGGGGCATGGGTTCGGGGATGACACCGGGCGAGTTAGGGTTTGTTTTGCAAGACCGGGGAGAACTATTTAGCCTGGAAAAAGGTCACTTTAATGTGTACGAGCCCGGGAAGCGACCGTTCCATACCATTATCCCAGCATTTGTTACCCATAATGGAGAGCCTTTCATGAGTTTCGGGGTAATGGGGGGTGCCATGCAACCCCAGGGACAAGTGCAGGTGTTAGTAAACATCATTGATTTTGGGATGAATCTGCAAGAAGCTGGAGACGCTCCCCGTATCCGGCACGTGGGTTCTTCTCAGCCTACCGGTGAAATAATGACTGACGGAGGCAAAGTCTATCTGGAACCGGGATTTCCTCAAGAGGTGATCAACCAACTTCGATCACTCGGCCAC
>CAZBEL010000298.1:0-2564 GCA_964490885.1 uncultured bacterium | reverse complement strand
ACTGATCCGCCGGTGTTTCTCTGCCAGGCGACTCACAAACAGAAATTGAGGTCGGTTGGTATCCTGGTACTCATCCACTAAAATATACTTCCATTGTTTCTGATAACGTTTCAGCACACTGGGATGTTTATCAAACAATTCCAGAGGGAACAGTAATAAGTCATCAAAGTCTAGCGCATTGTTCGCTTTTAGAGCCTGCTGATATTGGGGATAGATTTCCGCCATAGTACGATCTCTCACGGTGCGGGCTTGTTTCAGGGCTTCTTCCGGGGAGACCAATTTACTTTTAAAGAAACCGATGCGATTTTGGACTTGCTGGGGGGTAAGATAATTTTTACTGATATTCATTTGATCCATGACAATTTTCAGGAGATTGCATTGATCTTGTTGGTCATAGATCACGAAGTTGGGAGTAAAGCTTAGGCGATGAACCTCTTTTCGCAGCAAACGAGCGCAAATGGAATGAAAGGTACCAATTTGCAGTGGTAAGGTCTTTGTGTGGAGCAATTTCTCTACCCGGGAACGCATTTCATCGGCTGCCTTGTTAGTAAACGTTACAGCCAGAATGGAGGCCGGATCATATCCACCGGTTTCGATCAAGTAGGCGATTTTATGAGTGAGTACCCGGGTCTTGCCACTACCTGCACCGGCAAAGATGAGTACCGGTCTGTCAATGGCCTCAACAGCCGTTTTTTGGATGGAATTCAGAGTTTGTTTTGCCAAAGTAGTTATCCCGCTTTTGTTTTATTCAGTCTCTGCTTCCGCCGTACATCACGACGTACTTTCTGGAAGGCCCGTTTGGCTTTCAAGTGCTCCGCCTCCGTCCGAGAAAAGGTATGGTACCCATCACCTCGGGCAACAAAATACAGGTAATCATTATCCGCCGGGTACAAGGCAGCTAAAATAGACTGCAATCCTGGATTATTAATAGGGCCTGGCGGTAAACCATAGTGTAGATAAGTGTTATAGGGAGAATCTATTTTAAGGTCCTGTTTGAGGAGCCGCCGAGGGCCATCGTTAATTAAATACTGAATAGTGGGGTCGGCTTGGAGTCGCATTCCCCGTTTCAAACGGTTATGATAAACAGCCGAAATAATGGGGCGTTCCTCATCGTGTATCGCTTCGCCTTCGATGATGGAGGCCAGTGTCACTACTTCCAATTCGGACAAACCCAATTCTTGTGCCCTATTCAGTAATGCTGGTGTCATGGTTTGTCGGTATTCCTGGAGCATGGCCGACAATAATTCCCGGGGAGCTTGTTCTTTCTGAAAATAGTAGGTATTGGGGAAAAGGAATCCTTCTAGGCTCTCGCTGGGAATATTCCAGTCCTCGAGGAGTTGGGAGTCATGTTTTAAAGCTAAAATAGTCTCGCTGTCGGTGCCCAGTTGAGCTTCTAAATGGCGGGCGATGTCGGTCATTTTCCATCCTTCTAAAATCGTCACTTTAATGAGTCGTGGTGAGCCGTTCACCAACTGTTGGATAATACCAAAATTGGTGCGGGCGGCCTGAAGTGTGTAGGCCCCGGCAGGAATGTTTCTTTCATGCCCCAGGGTTTTTACTGCCATTAGAAAAGCCTTTTCGTTGCGAATGATATGTTTTTTACGCAACTGTGCACTGATTTCCGCCAAGGAAGATCCTTTGGGAATGTCCACATTCACTCGCTCATACGGGTTACCCTGAGGCCAAAACAAGATCAGCAGGTAAAAGGCAACCACACTGGAGAGGATAACCCCGCTTAACACGCCGACAGTCTTTTTCCCGGGATAAAACTGCTGTTTCATCATCATTTTCGGGGTGCGAAATTACTGTCTCGAGGAAAGGAAAGTCAATTTACGAGTCAGAACAGATGATTTTATTTCCCCCACACATTCTTACCTCCGGGGTCAAAGGCCTAATAACGGCTGGAAAATTAGACCCTTCCACCCCATAAAGAAAAAGGCCTTTTTCAAAAAGGCCTTTTTCTCCAGGAAGAAGATTTCCTTAACCGGGTACTTCGGTCTCCGGTATGGGAAATGTCACGATTACATCACCCGCACGATCTAAAGGAAGTACATCCAGGCGATTGTAATGCCGCATATCAATGAGTCGATGACCTTCTAAGAATAAGGAATAACGTTTTTCGTAGAGAAGACGATCCAGGGCATTGGAACCATCGGTTCCACTGTAAGGAGCCAGTCCTGCTGCCGAACGGACGATATTCAAATCGGCCTCGGCTTCACTATAATTTCCCAACCCGATGTTGGCTTCGGCACGAAGCAGGATTAGTTCTTCGTTCCGAATGATGGCCACAGGATCGTAATTGCTGCTCCACATGGTAGGGGCCAGATTACTAGTCAGATTATCGTAAGTGATAACGGGTAGCGATGTGTCCCGTACCGTCACCTTGCTAGCAAAACGTAGATCGCCAGATTCTGCATCGTCAGCGAAGGAAGGATGGGCCATCAACTTTATGAAGGAGGCCGTTGGATCCTCATACATCTCGCTCCCCTGGTCGTTAAGGCCTGAGCTATACACATGGTAGGCGCCGAAGTCCAGATCGCCGCTGGGATCAATAAAGGAGTTCT
>CAZBEL010000297.1:0-2570 GCA_964490885.1 uncultured bacterium | reverse complement strand
AAAAGGGGGTGACTACCGCTCCCGGGAGGCCAACGTTTACCGCCTGGCTGAGGTGAGCAATTGCATCATTGATCAGTGTGTGGCCCAGGGGATTCCCTTTGCCCGGGAGTATGGCGGTACGCTGGCCAATCGCTCTTTCGGGGGTGCTCAGGTGTCACGCACGTTTTATGCCCGGGGACAGACCGGCCAACAGCTACTCTTAGGGGCATATTCGGCGTTAGTGCGCCAGATGCACACCGGTAAGGTGACTTTCTATCCCCGCCACGAAATGCTGGATCTGGTGCTGGTAGACGGGGAAGCTAAAGGAATTGTAACCCGTAACCTGGTGAACGGTGAAATCCGTTCGTACGCGGGACATGCCGTCATCCTGGCTACGGGAGGTTATGGGAACGTGTTTTACCTCTCCACCAACGCCATGAATAGTAATGCCACGGCCATCTGGCGGGCGCATAAGAAAGGGGCCTTTTTCGCTAACCCCTGCTATACTCAGATCCATCCTACCTGTATTCCGGTGTCCAGCGAACATCAATCCAAATTAACCCTCATGAGCGAGAGTCTACGGAACGACGGTCGGGTATGGGTGCCCAAGAAAAAACACGACGATCGCCATCCCAACGAGATTCCCGAAGAGGAACGGGATTATTATTTAGAACGTATCTACCCCTCATTCGGAAACTTAGTACCCCGGGATGTGGCCAGCCGACGGGCCAAGGAAATGTGTGATGCCGGTTACGGCGTCGGACCTACGGGTCTGGCAGTCTATCTGGATTTCTCCGAAGCCCTTCAACGTTTGGGGAAGGATGTAGTCGCCCAAAAGTACGGTAATTTGTTCGACATGTACCAGCAGATCACCGGGGAAGATCCTTACCAGGTTCCCATGCGCATTTATCCGGCGGTGCATTATACCATGGGAGGCCTCTGGGTGGATTATAATCTCATGAGCAATATTCCCGGCCTTTATGTACTGGGGGAAGCTAATTTTTCCGACCATGGCGCTAACCGCTTAGGTGCCAGCGCCCTTATGCAGGGTTTAGCCGATGGCTATTTCATCGTTCCCTACACCATTGGTGATTACCTCTCCCGGAAGTTGGGAGAAACCGTTACCACTGACCAAGAAGCTTTCCACAAGGCGGAGCAACAAGTGCGTGATCAGATTAAACAACTCCTTTCTATTCAGGGAAGTCGCAGTGTAGATAGTCTCCATAAAGAACTGGGGAAGATACTCTGGGAATATGTGGGTATGGCCCGGAACAAGGATGGTTTGGAGAAGGCGCTTCGGGAAATCCCTGCTCTACGGGAAAGCTTTTGGAAAGAGGTCAAAATTCCAGGCAGGGATGACGATTTGAACCCAGAATTGGAAAAGGCTGGTCGGCTGGCAGACTTCCTGGAACTGGGAGAATTGATGGCCCAGGACGCCCTCCACCGCGAGGAATCTTGCGGGGGTCACTTCCGCGAGGAATACCAGACCGAAGACAATGAGGCCCTGCGGGATGACGAACATTTTGCCTACGTGGCGGCATGGGAATATCAAGGCCCGGAACAGCACGAGCAACTTCACAAAGAAGAGTTAGCATTTGAGAATGTGAGCCTAACGACACGGAGCTATAAGTAGTGCGCGTAACGCTAAGAGTTTGGAGACAGAAGAACACCGCTGACAAGGGTGGTTTTGTCCACTACGAGGTTCAGGACGTGAGCGAAGATATGTCGTTCTTCGAAATGCTGGACAAGTTGAATAATGAGCTGGTCCTTAAGGGAGAGGAACCCATTGCGTTCGATCATGATTGTAGGGAGGGCATCTGTGGCACCTGTGGCTTGATGATTAACGGTCGGGCTCATGGTCCCCAGCGCGGGGTGACCACCTGTCAGTTACACATGCGAAGTTTTTCCGATGGGGAGACGATAGTTGTGGAACCGTGGCGCGCCAGGGCATTTCCGGTAATCAAGGATCTGATTGTGGATCGTCGAGCATTCGACCGCGTCATGGAGGCGGGGGGCTATATTTCGGTGAATACTGGCGGCGCCGTGGATGGCAATGCCATTCCCATTCCCAAGGATGTTGCGGACCAAGCCATGGATGCTGCCGCCTGCATTGGTTGCGGGGCCTGCGTGGCGGTGTGTAAGAATTCTTCGGCTATGCTGTTCGTGGGCGCTAAAGTGTCCCAATTAGCCCTGTTACCCCAGGGTCAAATAGAACGGGAGACACGCGTGGCAAATATGGTGGCTGCCATGGATGCAGAAGGATTTGGTAACTGTACCAATACCGGGGCGTGTGAGATAGAATGCCCTAAGGAGATTTCCTTAGTGAATATCGCTCGTATGAACCGCGAGTATCTGCGGGCACTCTTTTCTAATAAGGTCGCGTAGAGAGCTGTTTTCCCCCGGATAGGGGAAAGAGGGTTTATTGTAGTTTAAAGTTTACGGGGATGGAGATCCAGACCCCCACAGGACGTTCCCGCTGCTTGGCCGGCTTAAAGCGGGTCTTACGTATAGCTTCGATAGCCGCTTCGTCTAGTCCGGTGTTGGGGATTCCCTTGAGCACGATGGTTTCTTTCACGCGTCCCTTTTCATCC
>CAZBEL010000296.1:0-2573 GCA_964490885.1 uncultured bacterium | reverse complement strand
AATTCATATTTTCCCATCTCAGGCGCCGATTCAATTAACGACTTGTCCACTTCCCGCACATAACCCAGGACGTGCGACGCATGTGTTTTGGTTGGATAATAGCGTTCTGGGAACTGTTTATAATTCACTCCCGTGAGTTCTGTTTTGTGTTCTTCTAAACGACTTAACTGGTCAAAGGTTAAATCCTTTGCCAAACGGGAAGCCACGAACCTCCCTCGGTAAAACTTCTCATAATTGGTGATCAAGGTGAGGGAATCAATATTGGCACATTTGCTGATCACCTGGAAATTCCTGGCTTGATCTTCCATTTCGCCAGGAATAGCGGTTAAAATGTAGGTAGGATTATTATCGACAATAATTCTTCCCTCCCGATCGAGGATTAATCCCCGGGGGGCATGCTGGACTACGGCTCGAATCCGGTTTACATCCGCCCGGTTCTTGTATTTCTCGTAACGATACACTTGTAGAAAGAAAAAACGTATCCCGAGAATGAACATCAGTAAAAAGACAAAACTCGTGGCAAAGATTTGTCGTTCTTTAGGAATAAGGTTTTGGGCTTTCAGCATTATTCCACGTCCTTTAAGGGATAGACAAATTGAGCGGCTAGGAAAAACCCCAAAGTATAGCCCAAAGTAAGCGACCATTTCTTCCAGAATAAGGGACCATTGGTCTCAAAAAGAAATTGATACCGGACATAGCTGAAGAGGAAAAAATGAAATGCCAAGATCCCGATCCAGGTAAGGTGAAAATAGAGGGGATTCCAGTGAGAATACCTACCTTTCAAGTAACCGGCTAAATACCCCGTAAACGAGTAAGTGAGAGCAGATAAACCAAAATAAGAGGCTACGGGAGTCAGATCAATGAGCAGCCCAAGAGTAAACCCGGTTAATACTCCGTAGAAACGCCCAAATTTGATACTAAAATAAATGATAAAGATGATTAAAAAGTCCGGTCGGATCGTGCGAATAGACAGAAATTCTGACAAGTAAAATTGCAATAAAAATACTCCTAGGATAGGTGCGGTAAATTTAATCCACTTCATTCGCTTGGTCGATGATGACAAACACGTTAATGAGGGAACCTAAACTTTCGTAAATCTGTACTGAGACGACCTTCTCAAAGCGTCCTTGCTCCTCTAAAATACCCACTACCTTCCCCACTGGTAAATTCTTTGGATATATATCGCTGAACCCAGATGTTACAACTTTGTCCCCTACCTGAACCTTAGCATTTCTCTGGACTTCACGGACTTCGCACAAGTCGCCTTCTACCCAACGCAAAATACCAGTATATCCTCCCGGCATGATCCGTACGCTGAGACGGTAATTAAGGTCTGATAAAAGTTGCACGATAGAGGTATTTTCACCCACTACTACCGTTTTACCCACTACACCCCGTGGTGTGATCACCGGATTGTTCCTATGAACGCCCGAAAGACGACCAACGTCAATGGAAATGGAGTTCAAGTTCACACCCGCCCCAGTCCCTACAACTTTAGCTGGTAAGAGGGTTAGCGTACTCTCACGCTTATAATTCAGCATATCCTTGAGCCGTTTATTCTCCGCCGCCAATTGCAACATGGATTCCACTTGCAAAGCCAATTTCAAATTTTGCTCTTGCAGAAGGGCCATCTCTTCCTGTTGGTGAATTGTTGCCCGGACCCAAGCAACCGGGCGGAATAGGACACTGAATACGTCATTCGCTTTGGAGCGTAGTATTAAGATATCCGGTGATTCATTTTTCAGTAAGAGAAACCAGGATAAAATTAAGGCGAGGATGAAAACGAGGTGATCCTTTTGCCTTATCAGGGCGAGGTAAAGGGTCCTCATTTATTACAGGTCACACCAGGACCGACTCGTACTTACTTACATTTTCCAGCACCATACCGGTGCCTTTAACTACCGACAACAAAGGCTCTTCTGCTACATTAACCGGTACGTTGGTTCGTTCTCTGATGATTTGATCAATCCCTCTTAATAGGCTACCACCACCCGTCATGATAATCCCCCGATCGAGGATGTCTGCCGAAAGCTCCGGAGGCGTCTGTTCCAAAGCCCGTTTCACCGCCTCTACTATGCTATTCACAGGATCTTTCAAAGCCTGCCGTATCTCATCGGAGGACACCTCAATGGTCTTCGGAATGCCAGAAACTAGGTCACGTCCTTTCACGGCAATCATCTCGGTTTTCATGCGCATAGCTGACCCCACCGATTTCTTGATAGATTCTCCTGTGGACAGACCAATGTCTAATTTATGTTCGTTTCGAAACCATTGAACGATGGCCTCATCCATTTCATCCCCGGCGATGCGGATTGTCTCTTTGGTTACAACCCCATTCAAGGCAATAACGGCAATTTCCGTCGTGCCCCCTCCCACATCGACAATAATATTACCAACAGGTTGACTGATATCCAGACCAATCCCGATGGCGGCCGCAACGGGTTCTTCGATCAAAAATACTTCCCGTGCATTGGCCCGTTCACCAGAGTCTTTTACCGCCCGTCGTTCCACTTCCGTAACACCTGACGGAACACAGATCACCATGCGGGGACGAGCCAAACGATTGATATTGA
>CAZBEL010000295.1:0-2588 GCA_964490885.1 uncultured bacterium | reverse complement strand
GACCGTGTCGGCCTTTTATCTCGATTCCGTGTTGCACGTGGAGGACATTACCTTGCTCTACGGAGAAAAGACCGGGGCCCAGATCACCGGGATCGTGCCCCTTGTGGTGGGGAATAAGACCCTCCGGGAAATGGACCTCAGCGCCAATTTGAAACATATTAACCTGGAACTCTTCACCCAGTTCATTCCCAACTGGTTTCATTTGGAAGGCCTGGCCAGCGGGGACTTTAACTTGGGGGGGACCCCGCAGAAAACCAAATTTGATTTTGACCTGACCATCGAACAGGCCAAATTCGACCGCATTCCTCTTGGGACTGTCACCGGCACGGGTCTATACGACGGCCGGCGTCTCTATTTCAACCGCTTTGCTTCAGATCGAGGGAAAGACCATTTCACAGGGTCTGGCTACTTACCCGTGGATTTCAACATGGGGTCTGCTACCTTGGCTCATTTCTATCCCACCGATTCTTTGTGGATCGACGTGCGGGGGCAGACCACGAAGCTCGACTTTCTCACCCTGTATCTGGCCGATGTGGACTCCATGATGGGGACGTTCGATATACATTTGAACTTGAGCGGTCTACCAGATAAGGTGCAGCGAAACGGCTCCTTCACCGTAAAAGAAGGGCGCATCTATTCGTTACTTTTGGACGATCCCATTGTGGGCCTCCATGGGTCGGCCGAGATTGTGGATAATTACCTCACCATTCGCCAGTTGGAAGGCTACATGTCCGATCCAGAACAGCCGGCAGCAGCCAGGAGAAAACCCAACCTGCAACTCACTGGCGGCCTGGATCTCAGTCACTTTTTCGAACCGCGCTACAACGTGAATGTCCAGGGTAAGGAGGTTTACTTCCGAACCCTCTTAGGGGACATAGAAGGCACAGTGAACGTGGACCTGGCCATCACGGGGAAAGACACCATTACTTTCGCCGGGGACATTGAAGTCCTGGACGTGGTCATGTACCAAGAGTTCACCAGCAGTACGGTCCCGGAGACCCCCCCTGGCGAAAGCAGCCTAGTGACCAATTATCTGGTGAACTTTCCCATTACAGGAAATTTTGCCCTGCGCAACAGCCAGTTGGACGCCCAGTTGTCCGGTCAATTAAGCATCTCTAAAATGGGGAATTATCCCGCCGACTACACAGGGGAGTTGTTCGTCCGCAGCGGAAAATTCTATTACTACGGAGACGTGTTTACCCTTACCGAAGGGTATTTAGGGTTCGATAAAAAAGGATTCAATCCCTATTTGGATATTTCGGCCTTTACCACCATCAATCAGGAGCAGATTACCATCACCCTGGTGGGACAGCTGGATAATCCCCGCCTGGTGTTAGAGTCCTCCAGCGGGTTTTCCCAGAGCGATATTTTGGAACTCCTAACACTCCGCAGCCGCTTCGAGGATCAGGAGATGACCTCCGCCGGCTTCGGGGTCCAAGCCCAGACCATCTTAGGGGCCTACCTGGAGAGTCAACTGGAACGGAATTTCCTCCAGGTGAGCGGGCTGAAAAAACTGGGTCTAGTGGACCAAATGAGCATTTCGGGTACCACGGGATTTTTGAATCCCGAGAGCTCCGAAGATTTCACTATCAGCGCCGGACGGCAGCTCTCGGAGAATCTCTCCCTGTATTATTCCTACCGGCGCTCCTTTTCCCTGGTGAATCCCCCCCATAATCAATTAGGTGTGGAATTGAAATTAAATCGGTATTTTTCGGTAGTAGGAAATGTGGATGAATCGGGGAATATGCACGTAAAATACCGTTTGCGTTATTCGTATTAAACCAACATGAGACCAACACTCACCAGGGTGTTGTGCTGTCTCCTCGTTTACACCTTAGTCGGGGGAGAGCACGCCCCATTAACCGTTAAATCGGTGAACCTCATAGGGAATGAGCAGGTTTCCGAAAAGACGCTGAAGGCCCTGCTTAATCTCCAGGAGCCCACCTTGGTATCCCACTCCACCTTTGACCGCCGCGTCCTAAGGCTGGATGCCATTACGCTGAAAAACTACTATTTATCCCAGGGCTTTCTGGAAGTGTCGGTAACCGATTCTTTCCAGGTACAGGACGAGGCCATTGCCGTGTATTACCACATCCGGGAAGGTAAACGGTACTACCTGCACCGGGCGGACATTGTGGGCAACCAAACCCTGAGCGAGAAACTGATCCAGGAAACGTTAGGCCTAATAGTGGACAAGCCCTTTAACCCCGTTGTGGCCCATTCGAACCTCACGTTATTGGAGGAGGCTTATCAACAAAAGGGGAAACTGTTTGTGGAGCTTAAACTCTACCAGGAAGTGGGCGACTCGGTAAATGTGCTCTTAAAAGTCACAGAAGGCCCCGACGTATATATTCACGACATTTATTTTGAGGGCTTGGGTAGTTTGGATAGCGCCGTGGTGCTCCGGGAACTTCAGGTCCACCCCGGGGATCTATACCGCAAGAAGGCCGTGGACGACTCCCAGCGGCGGCTACTGGAGACAGGCCTATTTTCCATGGCTAGCCTTACGCCGGTAGTGGATGCCGGCAGCGACACCACGGTGAACTTGGTCTTGGAACTGAGGCAGTTCAAGAAGCGGGAGTGGCTTT
>CAZBEL010000294.1:0-2629 GCA_964490885.1 uncultured bacterium | reverse complement strand
CCTGGCCCTGGAGCATAAAGGACTGCTTCTGAGGTCGAAAGGCAAGAGGTTTAAGTTTTCACTAGGCTATAAGTTGGTGGTAGCCAAATATCCGGACGGTTACCCCAATAAAAGTCGGGTTCAGTGGCACTTGTTTCCCCTCTTAGACATGATATGGACTTGGTGAGTCCGTGTTCTACTTCCCTTCTAAATAGGCTTAAGGTTTTGAATGTTATCTTAGGGGGTTAACCTGGATGAGGAATAGTAGATTACTATTACCCTGGTTGTTGTTTGTAGGCTGGCAGTTCCTTTACGGTGTAACGGTTCATGGGGTCGTGCGTGATGAGAAAACCGACCAGCCATTGTTGGGAGTCAACGTGGAAGTTGTAGGGGCGAAGGAAGGTGCCGTGACCGATGCCCGGGGAGTCTTTCAGTTAGAGATCGATAAACCCTTGCCCATCGAATTGCGGATTACCCACATCGGGTACGAACCCAAGGAAATGGAAGTCACCCAGGATACCGTTTTTATTTATTTAACACCGGCGGTGTTGAAAATTCCTGAAGTGGAGGTGTTAGGCGTTAGGAGTAAGACGGAGCGGGATGTTGCAGCCTCCATCGAACGCTTAGAGGCGGAGGAAATTACCCTCGAAGGGGCCCGGGATGTGGGGAGCGCCCTCAGACGACTGAGCAGTGTGGATTTGAACCTCTCGTCCACCGGCAGGCAAACCGTTAGCATTCGGGGATCCAATGCTACCGATGTGACCGTTTTCTTAGACGGGATTCGTTTGAATGACGCCAACACGGGGATTGCTGATTTATCCTATATTGACTTGAATGCCATCGATCAGATACAAGTGATCAAAGGAGGCGCTGCCACCTTATTTGGTACGGGGGGTATCGGTGGTGTGGTGAATTTGAAGTCCCGCGAGGCGGTGAAGAATAGTGCCTACTACACCCAGGGTGAAGGGCTCAGTTTCGATGATGACCTGGACATTTCTTTTGGCGCCACGGGTGTGTTGGGTCCCGCGGGGTTGGGGGTTCGATATACCGGTAAAACCCGGGCTTATGCTGGCCGTACCGTCACCACAACCTTGTTTGAAAATCTGTTTGGGGGTGTGAACATTTTATCCGGGCGCGCTGATGCTCGCTGGTATCGGTTTGCGAAAACACTCACCTACCCTTCTGGCGGGGTATCCACTGCCGATGGGATGACCCTGTTGAGCTTGGGCTATAAAGGGTCTATTTGGAAGACTAGACAGTGGGATTTCTCTCTGGGTCTTCGACAATGGTATATGAACCAGGATTTTTTCACCAGCCTCAACGAGGATTTAGAGGATGGGACGCAGTTGCTACAGGTTGCCAAAGGATTCAACTGGGGCGCTCTGGAGACAACCCTCCAGTGGGAGGTAGAGAATGATTATTTCAAAGGAGACCGTTCCTACCTGGATGTGGTGGGTAATGTGGTTAAAAAACAAACCATAAACCTGGAGCGGGATACGCGCTCGGGCGTGGCCGTGATCCGCTGGGTGTCCGCCGACCAACATCCTAACATTGAGCACCTTAACTGGGAGTTGGGGTTACGGGCCAATCGTATTAGTACGTCCCAGGATGAAGAGCAACAGTACCCTTGGGCTTCCACCGCAGATTCCCTGTTCCTTGTCCTGCCACTTCGTAAACAAACGCTCACCATTTTCAGCAAGCGGTTGGGGGTGTACATCGATGGTAAAAAGGATAACTTTCGTTACGCTTTTTTCGCCAACCAAGGACGCAACACCCGTTTGCCCACTTTGAGTGATGAGTTCCACTTTACTCATTTAGGTGTGGATAGCCTGGCGGACTCGGTGCTGACCCGGGAGTATCTCACGGCGACGGAAATCAATGGCGAGGTCACCCTCACAAATCCACCCACCACCTTGCCCATTAATGAGGTCTACTTTTCCCTGGGTCTATTTGTCAATGAGTATACTAACAAAATCGCTTACCGACTGGTAGATGATCTACCCCCCATTCCGTACAACGTTCCCCTGGCGGACATTCGTGGGCAGGAGGCCACCCTGCGGCTTAAGTTTATGGATTCCCACTTGGTGCTCACCACCAACGCCACCTGGCTACAGATCAGTGACATGCTTGTGTTTCCTAATAAACCCAAGAGTCGTTATGTAATTACCGGGGAACTCAACTGGGATTGGTTCGTGCTCAGTTACGATCACATTAGTGAGGGAGAATATTATTACTACATTCCAGGGATCGGCGAAGGAATTAGGAAGAGGCGGGAAAACGCCAATCTGAACCTCACCCTGCGAAAGCGTTGGCTGGGTTTGCAATGGACCCTGGCCTATACCCTGCGGAACCTTCTTTCCAAAGAGGAAGAGGATTTGACCTGGGAAGAGAGCCTGCGGCAGGGGTTTAATTATTTTGAGAAGTACCGGGAGATTGTTACCCTGAAGGTGGAATTATGACTCCCAAGCGATTGTTGTTTATGCTTTCCCTTGGTTTGCTTTGGATGGGCTGTGAACTCCCTTTTGCCACTAAGCCCACCGATAAAAATGAACTCTTCACAGTAAAGCATGACTACGACGGTCGGGCAATTCGTGTTCCCACACCCATCACCATCCATTGGTCGGAGATTACCATAGAGGAATTCAAGGAG
>CAZBEL010000293.1:0-2638 GCA_964490885.1 uncultured bacterium | reverse complement strand
GTGGAGGGGGGTGGTAAACGTATAGTAGAAGTGATGGCGGAACCCACCTGGACGGATGGTAACGTTTGTGTGGTTGACGAGTCCTGCTACTGGGTCCCTGGTGTCGTGCCAATGAGTTTCAACATCAGTCCTACGACGATTGACTCCATGATGGAGACCGATCCCACCAATGTGGAGTGTGCCACAGCCATCAACTTGCCGCCTAACTCCTTCGATCTCGTTTCACCAGCTGATGGCGATACCATCTTCATAACACCGGACAATCTTATGAACAACATGTTGTTCGCCTGGACCAGCTCTGTTGATCCCAATGGTCAGGAAGTCACCTTCAACTGGACGGTGGAATCCTCAGAACTGGGTACCATGAGTCTGGATACAACAGGGACGGCCATCTTCATACCTTATGAGGATTTAGTGGCCTTGTTGAGTTCTGCAGGAGCCGCTGTTACCACGGCGACCTGGAACGTGATCGCTACTGATGGCATGGACGATACGCCTTCCTCTAATGGTCCACGTACGTTCACCATTGATATCACCCAGTTGGGTATCATTGGTGGGCCGGCTATACCAGAGGTCTTTGCGTTACACCAGAATTACCCCAACCCGTTCAACCCCATTACGACTATCCGTTATGATGTACCGGAAGAATCTATGGTGCGGGTGGACATATATAATATCCTGGGGCAGAAGGTGCGCACGCTGGTGAATAGTGTCCATCAACCCGGTTACCATGCCGTCCAGTGGAACGGCACCAACGACTTTGGTGTCCCCGTAGCCTCCGGTATGTATATCTACCGGATCCAGGCCAAGGACTTTGTGGCGGTTAAGAAACTGGTATTAATGAAGTAGATTTTACTTCTATCCCAACCACCTCCCACGAGATAGGGGTCTTCGGACCCCTGTCTTGCTTTTAAGGGGGGGGAGAGGAAAAACTCCTTGACACCTCCCACATCCTTGCTGTACAATTGTACGCACTAAAGGACGGTTCCTTACTTGTGCTTTTTAATCATTACTATAACATAAGGAGAGTCGTTATGCAGAAAGGAAGTGTAAATAAAGTCATCCTGGTAGGGCATCTCGGCGCCGATCCAGAAGGACGTTATACTCCGTCGGGTGTTGCGGTAACAACCTTCAATCTTGCTACCAACGAGACTTGGAAGAATGCCGAAGGAGAACAAGGTGACCGTACAGAGTGGCATCGCTGTGTTCTATATGGCAAGTTAGCAGAGACGGCCAGTGAATACATGAAAAAAGGCCAGATGGTGTATTTAGAAGGCCGCTTGCGTACCCGTTCCTGGGAAGATAAGGATGGTATCAAACGCTACACGACGGAAATCCTTGGTGACAGCTTCACCATGTTAGGTCGGCGTGCCACCAGTGGGACGGAAGGATCCGATTCGGTCGCCGAAGGCACCAATGAGGATGAAGACCTCCCCTTCTAACACATAAGTTTAACTCCCAGTACCTAAAAAGGGGGCCCAGCCCCCCTTATTTTAACCAAGAAGACCCTCGCGGTTTCCGGGCAGGGTCTTTAGTTCTATTATTCTTGTGCTCGGATAATCCCTGTTTCTACTTTCCCAACCTTCCTTTTTGAACAACCTCAGTCTCTTGGTAACTTTTATGGAAATCTTTCCCCATGATCAACTGCTACAACAACCATGTTTCTGAGTAAGCCATTAACGGACTACAAGCCCCGCCCAAAAGGTGTGCGGCGCCTCTTAGCCTATCTGGCTCTGCTACTAGGCAGCCTATTGCTAAAAATCACCGTGAAGGGTCGCCACAATCTTCCCAAGAAAGGCCCTTATGTCTTAGTGTGTAACCATTTCAGTGTCATAGACCCCGCTGTGGTGATCTATGCCCATCGGAACCCAATCAGTTTTTTAGCCGCTAGCGATCATGTTATTGAGTGGTACAATCTGTGGGCCGTATGGCTGTATGGTTTTATCCCCACCGACCGCGTACGCTTAGCTCCTTCCACTATCAAAGCTGCTCGCCAGGCCTTGCGCGATGGGGAAGTATTAGGCATTTTTCCTGAGGGAACTTCCACTGCTAATGAGCTTCGCGAGGCCAAGCCCGGTGCGGCTTACCTATCCTCCATCGAAACCGTTAAAATCTTGCCTATATCCGTATTGGGCCTTGGAGATGTGTGGGCTCAGTGGTCGCGGGGTCTGCGTCCCCGGGTTACCGTTCGTATTGGGAAACCATTTGGACCCTACACCTTTCCAAAGGATCGGGCACAACGGGAGCAGGTTCTGACTCGCGTGGGAAAGGAAATCATGTGCCGCATCGCTGCTCTATTGCCCGAGGAACACCATGGCGTTTTCCGTGGGGAACAGGCGATTACGCAATACCAGAAAGAGAACGAGAGTTGAGTTTCATGAGTAAAGAGTAACCGTCACCTTACGAAAAAATACGGGTTTTATTTTATAGTGTCGTGGGAGCCGGCGTCTGTGAAGCTTTGTGATGAACGACAATAAGGTATAGCCCTACCAGGATTGCCAGACCACCCGCTGCCACGTGAAAAGGAATCGCCTCTCGAAAAATAAGTAGTGCCATCACTGAGGCAAGGATCGGTTCGCCTAAATGAACGGCCGCTACGACCGGCGGGCGGATGAATTTAACTGTGTAGCGGAGCACC
>CAZBEL010000292.1:0-2656 GCA_964490885.1 uncultured bacterium | reverse complement strand
ATGGGGAAGCAGAAGCGTGTTTCTGAAGATGGAAACGTTGCAGATCGAAAGGTGGAAAATGTTGGTCCCACGCAGGCCAAATATTGTAGTTACTGTGGCGTGGAGTTGCCTCCGTGGGGCAAATTCTGCCATCAGTGTGGACACGAAGTTTTTCGCGGTTGAAGGAAACCGTGGTATCTTCCTTGAATAGCGGAATTGGTTCGGTACCCTTCGGTGATGGTGCTAAACTAATTCTACTTTTTCCGTCACCCGCGTGGATCATAAAAATCTTGTAATAATCTCGTGGAAAGATGTAATAAAAAATGATTGGTTTCTCCTTCCTCAAGAAATTAAAATCTAAGCTATGATTCGAAAACTCTTCGCCACTTTGATGCTCGTGCTAACCACTGGGTTCACGGTATTGCCTTTCGTGCCCAAGGAACGGTGCAACTCGTGCAAATGTGTGCTATCGAGTAGTGATACCAAACCGATAGCCATGGATCCAGCTTGTGGCCTGGAGAGTTCCACGTGTAGTCATCCGGTGGTCGTTCCTTTATTTGCTGGGACACAGCCCCATCTGGAACGAATACAACCCTATTTGACCTCCTCTTGGCACCCCGGTGCCTTATCCCTTCCCATCGCGGAAACGTCCCTGTTTGTTCAAGTGGCCCACGGGCCCCCCTCGAACCTGCAGGGTTTCCGTCCCCCTTTACGACTGTAATAATAATTTCCATCCCAGGTCTTCCGTTAAACTGGTTAGGCCAGCTTTGTGGGAGAACCCTACCAGAGAAAGTGTATCAGACTTTCTACTTTAATCATCATTCATTAATAAACGGAGAACAATCTTGAAAAACATATGGTTGCCAATGCGAGCTAAATGGGGCCACGTAACTTTTGCCCTGGGCTTTTTAGCAACGATAACCATCACCAGTGCACAGGGAAACTCTTCTTCTGAGGGCGCAATAGGAGCCCCCTCGGGAATGACGCTGTCCCCATTTTCTGGGGAAACACGACCCGCACCGGTGGAGTTGTTATTGACTCGCAATCGAAAATTATTAGCCGCAGAACAGAAACGTCTGGCGGCCCTGGAAGCAATAAAAACCAAGGGGGTTCTACCAGATCCAATGTTCTCCAATTCGTTTTTTTTGCAATCCATTGAGACCCGCAATGGACCCATGGAGAATCAGATCGTGTTGGGTCAAAAGTTTCCCCTGTGGGGGAAGTTGAGCCGCCAACGTAAAGTGGCCACGCTCATGGCTGAAAAGGCTACCTTTAACCTGGAAACGCTCCAGGTGATGGTCGTCTTTCAAATGAATAAAAATTACGCTAACTACCTGAAACTGAAGCATTCCTTAGATATTTTAGAACAGTACCAGGAAGAGTTGAACTCGTTTCGGAAAGTGGCCCTTACCCAGTACTCCACCGGCACTGGCATGACCCAGCATCCCATACTAAAGCTCCAGATTGAGACTGCCCTGGTGAAGAGCAAAATTAATACCCTCCAGACCAAGTTGGATGCGGTGGAGAATACCCTTCAGGCCTTATTCGACGGTGCCTTTTCCCCCGATCTTTTTCCTCCAGATTGGGATATCGTCGTCCCCATTGATTCTGCAGGGGCATGGTTGAAACGAGCGGAAGTAACCCACCCGGGATATTTACAGGCACGCACCAATCTATTACTTGCCCAGGTACAGCAGGAATTAGCCACCCGGAAAAATTATCCCGATTTAGTTACTGGCCTGACATACACTAGTATTGGCCCAACTTCTAGCGAAATGCCTGGTGTCGACTCGGGAGCGGATGCTTTAGGGGTAAAACTAGGCCTCAACCTTCCCCTCTGGTTTCGACGGAATAAGGCCCGTGTGGAATCGGCCACGTTAAATGTAAAAGCACAAGAAGAGTTGGTAGCTGACGTATGGAACGAGATTGAACAGGAGGTCCATTCGGTGGTTCTGCAGCGTGATGAAATTGAAGAGACCTATCAGTTGTATTACGGGGGATTGTTGCAGGAGGCCGACCAAATGGTCTCCTCGGCTTTTTCGGCATACGAAACTGGCAAGATTAGTTTCTTGGACCTTTTGGATAGTGAACGGATGGCGGTACGCATCCGCTTGGAATTTGAAGCGGTCATTGCAGAGCGACGGATTGCCGCCGCTCAACTGCTTAAGGCCGTCGGTTTAATTGATTTGAATGAGGAGTAATACCCATGGTATGGAATAAAATTATGAAAACATCAACGATCGTTGGTCTTTTGGCCCTCACTGTGGGGTTGGTGGGTTGTTCCAAAGAAAAGCCTGCCGAAGATACTGCCGCTCAGGAGACGGCGGATTCCCAGGAGACCCAGTTATATACGTGTGGCATGCATCCCAATGTGATCCAGGAAGAACCGGGGAACTGCCCCATTTGCGGCATGAAGTTAACCCCGTTAGGGCAAACTGTTGCGGCAACAACCACGACGACCACAAGTGCGGCCAAACCGGCTGGGGAACGGAAGATTCTCTACTGGCAGGCTCCCATGGACCCCACCTACATCTCTCCTAAACCGGGGAAATCCCCCATGGGAATGGACCTGATCCCCGTGTACGAAGGTGAAGAGGCGTTTGGATCCACGGTAAAGATTAATCCTGTTATTGAACAAAATATTGGGGTTCGCACGGCCATTGTGGAGCGTCGTGAC
>CAZBEL010000291.1:0-2668 GCA_964490885.1 uncultured bacterium | reverse complement strand
TTGGGGGATCGAGACGCGTGCGTGCCTCACGCCCTCCGTTTTTACACAGCTCCAGGGCTTCCGGGTGTTTTTGCTCCTCCAGGCCCCCGATCATGGCTGGCATGAGCACATTTTCCAGAGCCGTAAACTCGGGCAAGAGGTGATGAAACTGGAACACGAAGCCAATTTCCCTATTGCGCAGCTTCGCTAGGGCCTCATCTGACAGGGCCAGGACGTCCTGGCCGTTAATCTTCAAGGTGCCCCGGTCTGGTTTGTCCAAGGTGCCTAAAATATTCAACAGGGTGGTCTTCCCCGCCCCGGAAGGACCCATGATGGTGACGATCTTCCCAGGCTCTACTACCAGGTCCAGACCTTTTAGGACCAGCAACCGCTGGCCTCCGTTAAAGTACCCTTTGGTAATCTGGTGTGCTTCCAGGATCATTTTTCCATGTGAACGGCTTCTTTAGGTTGAATGAGTACCGCCCGGCGGCTGGCCAGGTAGGCGGAGACGAAAATGAGACTCACGGCAATGAGGGGTACTACGACCACATCACGAGGGAAAAGTACCATGGGAACCTTATTCATAAAATAAATTTCTTCCGGCAAAGGAAAAATGCCCACCCGCTGTTGCAATAAAACTAAGCCCAGGCCAAGCATTAAGCCGGCTACCAGGCCGGCCCCACCCACCATGAACCCTTGGGTTAAAATAATGCGCTGAATCCCTGCAGCAGAAGTCCCCAAGGTTCGCAAGATACCGATCTCCCGAATCTTTTGGTAAGACACCAACACCAGGGTCGAGGCCAGGTTGAAACAGGCCACCAAAATGATCAAACTCAGAATGGCCAAAGATCCTAGGCGCTCCATGCGCATGGCCTGGAATAGCCCTTCGTGGAGTTCGGTGAAACTGCGCACTTTCACGGTAGGGGGTAAAAGGGACTTCAAGCGCCCCACCACCTCCGTTAATTCCGCCTGGGGAGCAAGGCGTAGATCAATGCCATCCCAACCTGTCTTCCGGGTGAAAAGGGTGCGCCCTACAGTGGTGGGGACATATACCAGGCGATCATCGTAATCTAAAACCTGGGCCTTGAAAATCCCCCGGACAAACCCCTTTACCTGACGGGGCAATCCCATACCGCCGGCATAGTCCAGAGGACTTAATAGCCGGACATCATCCCCCACCTGAAGATTCAGGCGGTGGGCCAATACCTGGCCAATGTAGACGTCGGGGTATGGGCTGGTGAAGGGTGACTTTACCATGTCCAAACGGTAAAATTCATCCAACTGGCTAACGATTACCGCTTTAAAGGTGACCACGCGGCGCTCTCCTGTAGCACTGAGGATTAGTCCCATGCGCTCTTGGAAGGGAGCGCTACCGGTTATCTCTGGCACATCCGCCACCACCGCTAACAAACTATCCTCCGGCACGCCCCGTAAGTCACCCTGGAGGCGCAGGTCCCCCTCGATCCCGCGAATCTTAGTGGCTACCCGCCCTTCAAAACCATTCAGAACAGCCAAAGCAAGGATCATGGCAAAGGCCCCTGCGGCAATGCCCAGGATGGCGATCCAACCGGTAAAACGACTGGGGCCCGCCCCTTTCCCCCCTAAAAGAAACCGTCTGGCAATATAAAGGGGGAATCTCATTCGTAGCGCAGGGCCGTAGCTGGCTCAATTTTCACGGCCTTATTACTGGGCCAGAGAGTCACCAAGAGGGCACAGATAAAACCTAAGGCCACGAGGAGGCTTACGGTGGTCCACTGGAGCACAACGGGCACATGATCCATGAAATACACCTCCTCTGAGATGGAAATAAGGTGGTAGGTATTTTGGAGCCAGGCCAAGAACACAGCCAGCACCAGGCCTCCCAGGGACCCCGCCAGTCCAATGACCGCTCCCTTAATCAAATAGATGAGGCGAATCCCGTTCCGTGTTAAGCCGTAGGAACGCAACGTGCCAATGGTGCGCACCTTTTCCAGGATGATCATGGTAATAGCTGAAATGATGTTCACCAAACCCACCAGGGCAATGAGACCAAAGATGAGGACAATGGGCCATTTCTGAATGGTCAACCAGTTAAACAATACCTCGTGCTTTTCTTTCCAGGTTATCAGATAATAAGGATAAGACAAAGCGGTTTCCAGGGTCTCCACGAGCCGGTTCAAGTGCGAAGGGTCCGAAACACGCAAGACCCACCCGGTGACCTGGTCTTCCATGCTAAAGAGGGCCTGGGCCTGAGCCAGGGAAATATAGCACAAGGACTGGTCATATTCCTGGAGCCCGGAATGAAAAATCCCCGTAAGGTTAAATGCTTGAAGTTGTGTCATCATGAGGGGAGATCCCATGGCCTCTAAATCGAAGAGTACCACCTGATCTCCCAGGGTAAGGCCCAGGCCCTCCGCCAAGCGACTGCCCATGATCAAAGAACGGGAGGTCAAGGTATCCAACCCCTCAACCAGGATGGCCTGAAGGGCCGGGGGAAGGCGGAATTGGTCCACTCCCTCCACGAAGACGCCTTCGGCAACCGACCCCTTACGCAGAAGGGCCGGACGCTGGATAAAAGCGGAATACTTAAACTCCCCACCGTCCTGTTGCACTGCCTGGAGTAGACTGTCGATACCGCTACCTACCCGGGACACAGGTTCACCTAAGAAATGCTGAAGCTTGACAGGCTGGTCTTTATAAAGTTTGCGAT
>CAZBEL010000290.1:0-2687 GCA_964490885.1 uncultured bacterium | reverse complement strand
ACAGGGGTACAGAGCGCCAGAAGCATATCTTGGAACGGGCCATGACCATTCTCATGGTGGTGGTGATTCCCGTGGCGGTGAGCGTGCATACGGTTATTTCCTACATTTTCTCCATGACCCTCCAATCGGGGTGGCACAGCACCATCTTCGGGCCCTATTTCGTCACCGGCGCCATCTTCTCGGGAACCGCCACGCTCCTTGTGGTGATGATCGCCTTTAGAAAACTATTCCATTTAGAACGGTACCTGAAGGAGATTCATTTTCAAAACCTGAGTATTCTGCTTCTGGTCTTTTCCCTCCTCTGGGCCTATTTTACCTTCAGCGAATACCTCACCGGTGTGTACGGTAACGAGCCCATGGAAATGCGGGTCATTCGTTTCAAGCTCACCGGCGCCTACGCCCCCTACTTCTGGGCCATGGTCATCTGCAACTTCCTCATTCCCCTAGTGATCCTGTCCTATAAGAAGTTCAAGACAATTACAGGGATCTTCATTGCGGGGGTGGCCGTGATCATTGGCATGTGGTTGGAGCGGTTGATCATCATCGTTCCTTCCCTGTCCAATCCCCGTTTACCGGTGGTGAGTGAACCGTACATCCCCAGTTTAACGGAATGGTCCCTCTTTGCCGGTGGCGTGGCGGTATTCTGCTTCCTCTTCTTAATCTTCTCCCGGTTTTTCCCCATTATCTCCATCTGGGAGATTAAAGAAGGGCGCACCGAGGGAATCGAAGTGGTAAAGAGTCGCTTAGAATCGTATCTGCCTGACCAGGGCCCGGAAAAAGAAAGTCAAGACAATGAATAAACAGAAACGCATCACACCCACTTTCATTCTCTTCTTGCAGATCCTAAGTATCTCCCTGATCTGGTTGTTAGTGGTTAGCGTGATCTTCTGGATCTTAAATCTCATTTCCCTGTCTTCATATTTGCACGATGCCCAGAATGCAACCCTGGGTATTTCCATTGTGGTCATGCCTGTGTTCATTCTCCTGGCGGCGGTGTTGACCTATGTTTTTGTCGGTTTACGGAAAGCACGCTTTAAAGATTAATATGCACCGTTCGACCTTAGGGTTTTTCGGGCGTATTGCAGTGCTGGCGTGTCTCCTGGGCGCGTGGGTTCAAGGCGCTAGCGTCCAGGGATACTTTTCCACCTCTACCTATACCTTTTCCCGGCGAAGCCTGGAGGATAGCACACAGCTACATTTCCGCCTGTACCAATCGGCCCTGGTGCGGGCCAATGATTTACTCTTTAAAAAGAGCCGCCTATCTTTCTCCGGTATTTTCTACACCGACCCGGTGAATAGCTTTGACAATGAGCCGGTCTTCCAGGTGTATCAATTTAGCTACCTGACCCAATGGTTCCAGTCGCGCCTAATGGTGACGGTGGGTCGCCAGTTTGTTTACTCCACCGGGGGCAGTGGCAGAATGGATGGCCTCTTATTGCAGCACAATCTGAAAACGCTGCGCTTAAAAGGGTTTGTGGGAGGCTACGTTCCCGCTTCCGGCATTACGTCCGAGCCATTCAAAAACCGTTTCTTAGGCCTGGAACTGCGCTGGCGGCCAAGCCAGACGCTGGATTTACGCTTGGGATATTTGGATAAAGCCCATGGCCGCACGGAATATCGGTCAGAGTATGTGCGTAATACCGCGGTTCCTGCTACCATTCAGCGCCGGCTGGGGTTCCAGGGACGCTGGCAAGGGAGAAGTTGGTCGCTTTTTCTCCGGAACCGCTACAAGGTAGTCCCCTTTCAAACGGCGGATTTAACGGTGCAACTGGCCCGTCAGGTTCGAAGGTCCAGCCGTCTACAAAATGTAGTGGTGGAATATACCTTCCGGGAACCCCAGGTACCGGACAATTCTATCTTTTCCGTTTTCAACGCCTCCCCCCACCAGGAGCTACGTGTGCAAACACAGGTGCGCCTTACCGGCCAGCTGATAACCTTTGGCGAAGTCCGTCAGGTTCTTCTCCGGGATGACCAGGCCACGGACCTGACTCTGGGGCTGCGCCGGGGTGCCTATTCGGTGGCCCTGCGTAACCAGGCCGGTTACGGTGGTAACGGGAGTCAATTAACCCTCAGGGGATATCAACAGGTGGGAAAAATCGGGTTGGAAGGGCACCTGTCATTAGGGAACTATCGCTTATTAGAGGGTACCTGGAACGATTTGGCTACGGCCACCCTCCAGGGGTCGCTTCCCTTAGGGAAACGTTTTGTGCTCACCACGGAACTCCAGGTGCTACGCAATAAATATTATGCCCGTGACACACGTTTATTTGCCGGATTGAAATACAGCTTATGATGCGCGCTATTCAAACCTTGATCCTATTCAGCTGGTTTTTGATCCCGGGTCTCTTTGCCCAGGAAGGGTCAGGGGTCGTTACCTTTGATCATGACCTGCACGTGAACGATGTGGGCGTGCGCTGCACGAAGTGTCACAATCCCAAGTTGTTGAAATCTAGCATGTCTTCCGCGGATGTGATACTACCCACGGAAAAACGGTGTATGAAATGCCACCAGATGTGGTGGGATGACGACGAGTGCGAGACCTGTCATTTAGGGTCGCCACCGTACGGCACGTTTCCCCCCGTGACGCGCATATTCAATTTCCCCCATAAAGTCCACTGGGGAGAACAAAAGATCGACTGTAGTGAATGCCACAGCGACATGGTTGGGGTGGGCAATTCACCCCCCAT
>CAZBEL010000289.1:0-2707 GCA_964490885.1 uncultured bacterium | reverse complement strand
ATACGGTAGGGGCTGGTGTGGTCACGGAGATCATAGAGTAAGGAACCATTATGGCAAAACAGACCATCCGGATCAGCCTAAAAGCTTACGACCACACCCTGTTGGATAAATCCACGGAGAAGATCGTAAGGACGGCCAAGTCTACAGGGGCCATTATCTCGGGACCGATCCCACTACCCACAAAGCGCACGGTTTACACCGTACTCCGCTCGCCTTTTGTGGATAAAAAGTCACGGGAGCAATTCCAGACCAAAATCCACAAACGGATCGTGGATATTCTCAATTCCACTCCCAAGACGGTAGAGGCTTTAATGAAGTTAGACCTACCAGCTTGTATTAGTGTGGAGATCAAGGGCTGATATGCGTGGTTTGATCGGCAGAAAGATTGGCATGACCCAGCGCTTTGATGACAATGGGAATCTGATTCCCATTACCATCATCGAAGCCGGACCCTGCGTGGTGACCCAAGTTAAAACGGCTGACAAAGATGGCTACGATGCTGTTCAGGTGGGGTTTGGCGAGGTCAAGGAGAAACATACCACCAAGCCAGTGCGAGGGCATTTTGCCAAAAAAAATCTTCCACCGAGACGAGTCCTTGCTGAGTTTGAACCATTGCAGGGATTTGATTACGCCCCCGGTCAGGAGTTCAATGTCACTCTTTTCCGGGAAGGTGAACGAATTTCCGTCACCGGAATTTCTAAAGGAAAAGGATTTGCCGGGGTCATTAAACGTCATGGTTTCAGCCGTGGACCAGAAACCCATGGCCAGAGCGAATACCTGCGCTCCCCCGGGTCCATCGGACAGGCTTCCGATCCTTCCCGGGTGTTCAAAGGAACGCGCATGGCCGGTCACCACGGCGCCAAGCGGGTGACAACACGCAACCTAGAAGTAGTGGGCATCGATACCAAACAAAACCAATTATTTGTGAAAGGGGCCGTCCCAGGGGGTAAGAACGGGATTGTCCTCCTAAAGAAATAACGATGCAGTTACCCGTTTATAAACTCGATGGAACACAGGCTTCGAAGATGAAGGTAAGTGATACCGTTTTCGGTATTGAGCCTAATCCGCACATCGTTCATCAAGCGGTTTTAGCCGAGCTGGCGAATAGTCGCCAGGGTACGCACAGTACAAAGAATCGCTCGGCGGTACGCGGTGGGGGAAGGAAGCCATGGCGTCAAAAGGGACGTGGGGTGGCTCGGGCTGGTACCAATCGTTCTCCGCTTTGGCGGGGGGGCGGTACGGTCTTTGGCCCCACACCTCATAGTTACAATTACCGTCTGCCGAAAAAGATGAAACGCCTGGCCCGTAAATCGGTCCTCTCCGATAAAATGCGAGCCAACAAAATCATTGTAGTGGAAACTTTACAAGTAAAAGAACCTAAGACAAAAGCTTTCTTGGCCATCTTAAAGACCTTGGATATCGCTCGGCAGAAAGTGATTGTACTACCTGCCGTGCTGGAAAAAGATTTGGTCCTCGCCGCCCGGAATTTACCTAACGTGGCCTTGGGCGTTGCCACCTCGGCCAGCACATATGACCTCCTCGACTGTGACGTGATCCTTACCGACAAAGCGGGGATTACTTTACTGAACGAACAACTAAGTGACTAAATATAATGGCCATGTATCAAGATATCATATTAAGCCCAATATTTACCGAGAAGATGAGTGCCCTTGAGGAATCGCAGCGGAAGTATGCCTTTAAGGTTCTCCCCGCCGCAAACAAGATTGAAATTAAAAGGGCCGTCGAAGAGAAGTTTGACGTTAAGGTCGCTAAAGTCGCCACAATGAACCGCCAGGGAAAAGCCAAACAAATTACTATTCGCAGCGGGGGTCGTCCCATTCGAACTCAGGGGAAACGTTCCCACTGGAAAAAGGCAATTATCACCTTGAAAGAAGGTTATGTCATTGACCTCATTCGAGGTGAGGTGGGAGGCTAATCATGGGAATTCGAACCATTAAACCAACCTCCCCGCGCAATCGCTTTGCCACGCGTTCAGATTTTGCAGCTATTACGACGGATAAACCCGAAAAGAGTCTAACCGTAGCATTACGGAAATCTGGTGGGCGAAATCATCATGGCCGCATCACCGTACGGCGTCGTGGGGGTGGTCATCGTCGTCGCTACCGCATCATTGATTTTAAACGGGATAAGACGGGCATTCCCGCGAAGGTGGCTACCATTGAATACGATCCAAACCGGTCGGCGCATATCGCCCTTCTACATTATATGGACGGTGAAAAACGCTACATTTTGGCTCCCTACGGATTGCGCGTTGGAGACACAGTAGTCTCTGGCGAGGAAGCACCCTTGCGTATTGGGAACGCACTCAAGTTAAAACAGATTCCCACCGGTCAGGTTGTACACAATGTTGAATTGGTACCGGGGCGCGGAGGGCAATTAGTGCGTAGTGCTGGCGTGGGTGCCCAGGTTATGGCTCACGATGAAGGATTTACCACTCTGAAACTACCCTCCGGTGAAATCCGCATGGTTTCTGAAGAGTGCATGGCCACTTTGGGTGAAGTGGGAAACCGCACCCATGAACAAATTGTTTCCGGGAAGGCTGGGCGTACCCGGTGGTTAGGGCATCGTCCCAAGGTTCGCGGTGTGGCCATGAATCCCGTGGACCATCCAATGGGAGGTGGCGAAGGCAAATCCTCTGGAGGACGCCATCCCACAACTCCCTGGGGCAAACCTACAAAGGGTTATA
>CAZBEL010000288.1:0-2708 GCA_964490885.1 uncultured bacterium | reverse complement strand
ATCGTTTCAGTAAGTGGATTCTGCAAAGCCACTGGTGTCTTTCCTAGACTGCCTGCCCAACGTTCATCCTGTAAAGAATTGTTGTAACATTGACGGTAACCTAACCCGGCTAAGAGATGTTCCAATTCCAACAATCCGGCATTCAAGTCAACCTCTTCCTGATGATAAACACCGCGATAGTCAGGGATTGTTGGAATTTGGTCGTAGCCGTAAACGCGTACCACTTCTTCGATGAAGTCAATTTCTCGTTCTAAATCAGGGCGATAACTGGGAGGCTTACACTCCCAGGCTTTATTCCCCTTGGCCTCTACTTCAACGCCTAGGGATTTCAGTGTATTTTCCACAAAAGTCTGGGGTAGTTCTTGCCCGGTGACCAAATCCAACTCACTTTTACGTAATACAATTTTGGGCTGCTTTATAGGTCGCGGATAGGCATCAACCACGCCGGGGACCCACTTCCCTCCTGCTAGGGATTCTAACAAATCAACGACCCGCCAGAAAGCCACCCAGGCGCCGTTGGGATCAGCCCCCCGTTCGAACCGTTTGGAAGCTTCCGTCATTAAACCTAAAGATTTCGATCCCTTCCGGATGGTGATGGGATCAAAATAGGCACTTTCAATGAGCACCCGCTTTGTTGTGTCTTGCACGGCTGTGTTAAGACCACCCATGATGCCCGCCAGAGCAATGGCATTGGGACCATCGGTGATCAAGAGATGGTGCGGTTGTAAATCAAATTCTTGGCCATCCAAAGTAACAATTGATTCTCCAGGGTGTGCGTTGCGAATAACAACTTCCTGAGTAGAGATTGTGTCATAATCAAAAATATGCGTTGGATGTCCCGTCTCCAAGAGGACGTAATTGGAAATATCGACGATGGTATTTATACTACGCAGCCCAGCCGCTTTCAGACGCTCCACCATCCATTGGGGTGAAGGTTTAACCTCAATAGCTTCCACTAATCCAGCTACGTATCGAGGACAACCCACTTCATTTTCGATTGTAATCGTTACCTGATCCTGTAGGGCTTCTGGTTTATTGGTTCTGGATTGTGCAGGCTCATATTTAAAGGGTCGCTGCGTTTTTACGGCGATTTCCCTGGCGACACCCACGTGAGACAGGCAATCGGGTCGATTAGGTGTAAGGTCCAGGTCTAAAAAGCCATAACGTTCTTGGAGGAACTCGTTAACCAGGGTTCCTAATTCTAATTCCTCAGGCAGCACCATGATCCCTTCGTGCTCATCGGAAACCCCCAGTTCCCGTTCCGAACAGATCATACCCTCGCTCATCTCACCCCGGATGCGCACTTTTCGAAGGGTGATATCTCCCGGTAAGGTGGCACCCACCCGTGCAAAAGGCACAATTTGTCCAGCAGCAACGTTTGGGGCCCCACAGACTACCGGGTAAGTTTTGTTTCCATCGGTTACCTGACAAACTTTCAATTTGTCCGCGTTGGGATGTTTTTCTGCTGACAGAACTTTGCCAATAACCACGTTGTTTATGGCGGCGAGGTCTAAGCCCGGCTCAGCCTCCACGCCCAACATGGTAAGCATTTCCGCTAGCTCTTCGGGCGATTCCTCAATATCAACAAATTCCCGCAGCCACTCTAAAGAAACGCGCATTAGAACTGCTCCAGAAATCGCAGGTCATTCTGGTAAAACAAACGAATATCCTGAATTCCGTACTTCAACATGGCAATGCGTTCCACACCCATCCCAAAAGCAAATCCGTGCCATGTTTTAGGGTCGTAGCCCACCTTTTCAAAGACTGCCGGATCCACCATGCCACACCCCATGATTTCCAACCATTGGTTCTGTTTGTCGCTCCAGATATCCACTTCTGCGCTGGGTTCGGTGAACGGAAAGAAACTGGGGCGAAAGCGTAATTGTACCTGTGAGCCAAACAAGCGCTGAACAAAATATTCAATGGTTCCCTTTAAATCGGCAAAGGTTACGACCTTGTCTACATAGAGACCTTCAACTTGGTGGAATAAACAATAGCTTTTAAAACTGATGGCCTCGTTGCGATACACCCGACCCGGAACAATGAAGCGCAAGGGTGGCTCATGGGATTCCATAAGGTGGATTTGCACGTTCGATGTATGCGTCCGCAGAACGGTCTTAGGGTCGATGAAAAAGGTATCTTGCATATCCCTTGCCGGGTGATGGGGAGGCATATTCAAAGCCTCAAAATTGTGGTAGTCATCATCCACTTCGGGTCCATAGGCCACGGCAAAACCAATAGACTTGAACACATCCTTGATCTTCACCAAGGTTCGTTCCAAAGGATGTAGGGAACCTTCTGCATAAGGTATTCCCGGTAATGTATAATCAATGACCGTTTCGCTACTTTTCTCGGAAGTAGTCGTGGCCTTAGTGGCCAGTTCCTCAAATGTAGCCGTTAATTCTTGCTTTAGAGTGTTAAGTTGTTTTCCTGCAGCAGGACGCTGCTCAGGATCCAATTGTCCCAATTGCCGGAATAACCCGGCTAATAAACCCTTCCGACCGAAATATTTTACTCGTAGAGCTTCCCATCCCTGGGGGCTATCGGGAGGGGTATCGAGGTCCGTTCGGAAAGACTTCCGAACGGACTCGATTTCAGTGGTAAGCGACATGGAACTTACTTGATGGACTGAACCAGGTTAGCGAAGGCTTCTTGCTGGGTCATGTCCCGATCGGCCAGGAAGTTATGATCCAACCCCAACTGGGCCC
>CAZBEL010000287.1:0-2712 GCA_964490885.1 uncultured bacterium | reverse complement strand
CCTCCATTAACTCCTGAAAATCGAAATCAATGACCTGATTTTCCACGGGCGTAATTGAACGATCGTAAAGAGCCACTAATTGATCGAACAGGGCCTTGTCTTCATCCTGGATTTTCTGCATGTAAATGCTGCTGAAAAGGTCCCGGAAGAACTCTGAAGTGGTGGTGACTTTCCCGTTGAAAAAACGCTCCTGACACTCATCCTGAATTTCCACGGCAAGTCGCTTCAGCAGGATTTTAATGTCTTTTCTGTGAGACGCAGAAGCCACGGTCTTCAAGTTTTTTTCCATGTTTTCAATCAGTAAACGGAAACGAGCCAGGAACTGGAGGTAATTAAAGCGATTCTTCAAAGGAGGGAGTATTTTATCCCAAGAGTTTTTTCCATTGCCCTTTGTTTTAAGCTCTTGATGTAATAGAAAGAACCGGGAGTTGAACTCCGCCTCCATCCGGGCAATGTCCGCTGCCACCTCGTAGTTGGAACGCGTATTGGTGATACCACGACCAATAATTGTCCCCTTTTCGTCAATAAAGACAGCCTTAGAGGTTGTTGAACCAAGATCAATTCCTAAGAAAACCTTCATGGTTAGTGAATCCCCCTTACCATTGTTGAATTGGTAATAATTATGGGGTTTTTAATCATGCCAGCACCTCATCGGAAAGGAGTTCGTTGGAAATAGGTTGACTTTGACGCTGTTCAAGCATCTGGAAGAACGAGTCTAACCGGTTTTTAATGTTGGAATAGGAATAATAGCGCGGGTCTACTAAATCGGTCTCGATAAACCCTACTGGTATCTGGAGTCGCTCTTCCAACTCACGCATAATGTATAACTGTCCAGCAGAAAAAGAATTGCAACTTTTAATAGAATTCACCACAAACCCGTCGGCATGATAGCGTTTAATGAGTCCTTCGATGAGATCAATGCGCTGAGGTAGGTTGCGATTTGTGTAGCAGCCCAAGCAATAGTACGCCATACTTTCCAAAGGTTTAGTGGCAGAGTGTCGAAATCCGTCGTCATAAACACCCCCTACGCGCGTATAGGTAGACCCCACAAACACAGCACCCAAATCATAAAAGATTTTCCAGAAATTGCGAAAGTGAGTCCAGTTAGGTGGCCCTTCAATGACTAAACGAAATTTCTCTTCCGGGAGCGAACCCTCAGGAGTAATTGGACCCAACTTGTTATGAATACGATATTGAATTTCTTTAAGTAATTCCTCATAATACTCCACACAAGCCGACGTACCTCGGAAAGCGGTAAAAATAGGTCCAATGTAATACACACCCCCAAAATAGGCATCTATGGGTGACGGTCGGTGCTTAGCTGAATCAAAGACTTTCACCAGCAAATCCTCAGCCTGAGCGCTGAGATCCATCTTTTCCGCTAATAAATCGCGATCTAAACGTTTACCGCTAACCCTCTCAAAGACGGGAATCACTTCCGTTTTTAGTTGGTCTACAATGTAACGAACCATGGCGGGCTCTATCTTCCCCCCCTCCTGATAAGGAACATGGAGCATTGCAATCTCGGCTTGGGGGTAGAGCTGCTTCAAATTTTCGAACCACTTCATGAAGACAAAACAACCAGTGTAACTCAATAACAAGATATCTGGTGGGGGAAGTTGTTGACCGGTGGGTCCGATATTCCCTTGAAGCATCATTCCAATATCGCATTTAACATAGGAGCAAACGTCTTCTGAATAACCCATGTCCTCGGCTTCTCGGATATAACCGTGTGATTTTTTCCTCATTCCTGATTGCAAGGCATTAATCTCTGGATAAACAGGCAACATGTCGAAAGCACCAATCAATTCCGTAAGATTCCCAGGAACAAAAGTGTAGACGACCTTTTTCCCGGTTTCCCGTACCTGGGACAATTCCAGGAAATGTTGTGCCAGCATCTGCTTTTGCTTGAGCATGCTGGTCTCTTTTTGCACGGTGGAATTCATAGGGTTAAAGCCACCGTTCTTTTTTTATTTACGTTGATGTTGTGCATTCTTCTTGGTTACTCCCATAGTTTAATCATATCGGCAAAAGTACCAGCCTGCTCTTTGATAACGTGGAATTGCCCTAAATTCTCATGATACTGAAAACTGAAATGCCGGATGTGCTGGCGATCCATGGCCTGTTCTAACTGGGGACGATCTAAGAGGGCTGGATCACAAAAGCTAGGGGCACAGAAAATCACGCCATCCACCCGATTCTCGGTGACGTACCGGGCAAACTGCTCTCCTTTAAGGTGCTCCCGATCATAGACCGCCGAGGAAAGGATACTCTGATTCAAATAGCTATCAACCAAGGCTCCTATAGGATCGTCGGTATCGGCGGGTATTTCACCCTGGATCCAGGTAAGACCTAGCTGTAAATCATCATCAATGATGTAGCACCCGGCATTCTCAATAGTTTGTAGGAGGCCCAGGGGAGGCTGCTCACAAAAGGAACCGGAAAGGACAACCCTGATCTTGTCCTCTGGTTCGCGTTGAACCTTGGGAGCTAGGGAAAGGATTGTTTCTAACAACCGGTTGTGTTCCTGAACCGAGATCACATTGCCCGCCCTTCGTAAGAGATAATAATCCAACACTGGAATCAGGTGAGGATAATCGCTACGGAAGGAGCTCACTTCCTGGAGTAAACGCCTGTTTTTATTATATAAGGTAATAGCCTTATTCAAACGTTTCGCATCGATGGTGATCCCATTCAATTTTTGCAAAGACT
>CAZBEL010000286.1:0-2729 GCA_964490885.1 uncultured bacterium | reverse complement strand
GGCAAGTATCTGCACGCCGCAAGGTATTTTAACTGCATGTTTTAATTCATGACCAATCACCGCCAGAAAGGCAACTATTTCCGGCCCAACCTGTCGCTTGAGGTAGGGTCGATCATGCATATTTTCGATGAGGATTCCATCTACTCCAGCCCGGAGATATATTTTACTTTCTTCAAGAGCTGTTGCTAGGATTTTCTCCCGATGCCCTTCGTAGTCCGGCGTACCAGGTAGGGCTGCGACATGGATCATCCCGATAATGGGTTTGCTTTCAGGAAAGATGGTTTGGAAGGTGGTGTTAGACATGTTTCTGAAGAAGAAATTAATGGCAATACCATCCCCATGCCAAGCAGGGAAATACTAGCGAATAATTACGTACGTAATAGTGTTTTACTCACAAGTCGATAGTTCGAGAATGGTCTATATTGTAACGGTGGATCTTTGAAGAATAAATAATTTAAGCAAAATATTTCTTCATAGTGTAATAATCAAATAGTCAAAAGAAATTTTTCGAGCGAGAGACGTCCCGATTCCTCGGGAGAACCCGCGACAACCACCTTGCTCCCGACTAAGTCGGGAGAGCTCTACCAATGGTGACAACTATTCTTGTCACGAGTATACCAGAAGGGTTAAATAATAAAAATCAAGTAGTTGTTCGTTCTTTTGACCTAATTAACTCTTCGATCTTTTTTCTGCTCTTCCAGCGTTTTATTTCTAACTCTCTCTTAATAGCTTCAGCTAAAGTATTATATTGCTCATAATATTTCAACTCCCAGGGAATTCCTCTTTTTGTATAGCGACCCCAACCGGTGTTATGTCTTTCGACGCGTAAGTTAATATTCCGGGTATGACCTATATAATAACGGTTAATCTTTGAAGAATAAATAATTTAAGCAAAATATTTCTTCATAGTGTAATAATCAAATAGTCAAAAGAAATTTTTCGAGCGAGAGACGGGACTCGAACCCGCGACAACCACCTTGGCAAGGTGGAGCTCTACCAACTGAGCTACTCTCGCATTTATGGTCTAAAAAGCGGGTCGAATTTAAGGGGTTGGTAATGAAGGGGCAACGTTCGATTTGGAAGCTAATGATATATACTAATTATCCCATTCTAAGGAAATTACTGGCAACAAAATGTAATGAGAAAAAATGCGCTTCTTCGAAAGAACTAGTGGCAATCGCTCTAAACACGAGTCAGTTAGGAGAAAAACTACTCTTCCAATAGACTGCAAAAGGATTTCGTCTTTAAAGGGTCTCGTTTGTATCAGTGACATTGGCTTTGGGAAACAATTCCCACTTACGTTCCTTACGGAACAGAATCAATAGCGTCAGTCCTAAATACACAAAATCTTCTATGATCCGTTTGAGTCCTACTTTTTCACCGGGAGTGCTCACTTTAAAACACCCGCACTCAATATCAATACCTCGCAATAAAGCTTGTGAAATAGCTAAGATGAAAACGACCAATAGGCTGGCACTCAATAAAGCAGCTCCGTCAACCATTATACCAAAAATCAAACACAAACCAAGCAATAATTCTAACCAGGGTAGGGTCAGGCCTAATAAGTTTTCCAATCCCCAGGGCAATACATGGTAGTTGCCAATGGCTTCGGCGAAATCACCTGGATGAGCAATTTTGTCCAAACTGGCATAAATGAATACAACTCCTACTATCAATCGGGCTAGTAAAACTACTTGTGTTCTGAGATTCACGGTTCCACCGGATAATTGGCTTTGGTCCAATCCAACCACCCGCCCTTAAAAACGTAAAGATTGGTAAATCCTTCATTCTGCAGGTCGTAAGCCAAGTCCTCACTATCCCCACAACCGTCATCGCTACAATACACTACAATAGCTGCCGTCCGCCCCTGGAGAGAATCAAGCTTAAAGATCAGTTCCATAAAATTAGGATTGCCCCAAGCACCGGCAATATGACCTGCTTCATAATACTCCATATCCCGGGCATCCACGAATAAGGTTCCCTGATCGAATAAGTCTTTGGCCTGTTTCAGGGTGATGGCTTGAAGCCGTGGTGTATCCTCCGTTAAGACGACCGTTTCCGCAACAGGTAATCGTTTAGCCAGAAATGGTAGTGAAGGATCGCGTACTAAATTAGATCCTAGCCCTAAAACCACGGAAAGGATCACTAATAGTAACGCCTGATTGATGGGTAAACGAAGCATTACTCGATAGGCGGGAGCTTCACGGTTTTTGTACTCTTTTTCGTATTTAAGGATTTAAGCACCCGGGTTTTCTTGGGCTTGACCTTCTCACACTCCGCTAACACAGAATCCATAAAGGCCAGCATTTCTGGATCGTCTTTTATCTTCTTAGAAAGGGCCACACTGGTATATACTGAACGGTTCGTGGCAGCTTGCAATTCCTTTTCTAACGTGGCCTTATCATCACGATAACGGGCAATGGTTTTAAGTAGATTAGGTTTATCCGCATAAATCTCTTCCAGGGGTTTTTCTGGATCCCGTTTCTGAAGGCTCTCCATACGACGATTAATGACGTTCAATCGTGCCTGAAGACGAGAAATATCTACGACTGCCGAATCGGGCTTCAAAATGGTAAGATCCACGCGAGTTAAGTATTTACCCTGATTTCCACTCGCATAGACCAACGGTCCCTTGGATAATTGGTTGGTACCTGGGCGGGTACGGTAGGTACTCCGGCTGGTGAAAATATAATCAGCATCCGCAAAGGCACTAGTGATATTCTCCACCT
>CAZBEL010000285.1:0-2734 GCA_964490885.1 uncultured bacterium | reverse complement strand
TAAGGGCTATCTCGGGAACCGGTTGATGCAGGAGTTCAAGGAGCGAATCGATCGGGGTGGTGGGATTGGGGATAGAGAGAGTCGCCTGCCACCGGTCGTCTGAGAAGGTTAACCGGGGAGGCTGGGGAACTACAGTTTCGGTTATTAAGGGTTCCGGTGTCGGTTCAGCGATTGGGGGTGTTGGTGCACAGGCGTTCAGTAATAAGAGCCAGCCCACAAGGCTGATCGTCAAGAGTAAAGAGAACCTGTGGCGTAGTCCCGCGATGGGGGTCATGAATTATCTGTAAGCTGCTTGACCAAAATATCCAGCGCCTGGGTAAAAGCAACGTAGGGATGTTCGGTGACTGTGGCTACACACACTTCTGTGAGGATGGAAGCATCTTGGTTGATCCCGCTGCCATACTCATCGATAAACAGGACTTGAACAACAGCGAGGTTGATCCAACGTAGGGTTTCCTGGAGGGCGTATTCGTACCGTGCCCAAGCCATGGGGGCCAGCAAAACGCCCTGTGCCCAGTTGCGGTTTCGCTGGAGGAAGGTGATGGCCTTATCCACCCGGTGGGTCTGAAGGAATTTCAACTCTACGTCCGGGGAGGCTTGTTGGGCATGTCGCCGTAACCGTTTGTTGATTTTATCCAGGGTGACCCGTTCGTGATGCCGGGCGGCTTGGAGACCGATCAGATTTAGGTTAGGTCCTTGAAGAACTAAGATTCGCATAGAAAAAATTACGATAGTTCCAATGGATCGCGGCCTAAATAATTCGTCTTATTTCAATGGGACGATTTGTCCTAAGATGTAGCCGATGGTGATCCCTACTAACAGGGCAATAGTGAGGACCCGGGAACTCACCACTTCTTTGGTGTAGCCTCGGCGGATGGCGATGATGCTCACAAAGTACCCCAGACCGTTGAGGATCCAGAAAAAGGGAATGGTGAGTACTTTAATAAGAATAGGGCCCACTAGGGGAATGGCGGCGATTAGGGCACCCAGACCAGAAAAGACCTGAGTAAACAATCCTAACAAGAGTGTGAAAAAGAGGATGATTTTCTGGTCAATGCCCAGGATCAAGGCAATGATGATGAGGATGAGAATCCCGATCCAGATGATAATGGACCGACGGTGGGTGCGTAAAAACGATTGTTCAGTCATTGGTTATCAAGGCCTCCACTGGAATACCATAGACGGTAACGCTCGCTTTAATAATTCGCCGGGGTGCCCCCCGTTCCACCCACAGTTGGCGTAGGACGTTATCGGCGATGATATTGCTCATGAAATAGTCTGAGTGTGTTAAAATGGGTTCCCCTTCACTTTGTTCCAGAGGGATCAAGTCAAGACGGTAATGGTCACAGGGAATCTCCTTTCCCAGGGCTTTAATGTTAACCGAATCGGCCCATAGGAAGCGGCCTTTAAACAGGCGTCCTTCGTGGTCTATGGTAAACCAGTGTGTATCTAGTTCTTCAACCGTTTCCCGCTGTGCGCGCACTAAGAATGTGAAAATGGATTGAATCTCCCGAGGCCGGGGACGGGATTCCGAAGGAAAATCTAAAGTTCCCTTTTCCAAATTATATTGACTGTGGAAGGTTTGGTCGAAGGTTCCTTGCTTAATTCTTTTGGAATACTCCCGCAGGGCAAAGGTTACTGTATCAAAGGTGGTGACGTATTCATTATCTGCGGGCCAAATGTAATTGATGATCCCTTTAGTCTTGGTGGTAAAACGGATCTGGTTTGGTTGGGGGAAGGACATGGAGACCTCCGCACAAGGGATGTACAACAGGGTGACTTGATATTCCTGGGCCTGGATTGAGTGTAGGAGGATTCCTGTAAGGTGTACCAGGAAAAAAGGATAGATTATTACCGAACGCATGGTTGTTTATTTCCATTTGAATTTGCCAGCCAAACCCAGGAGTCCCACCAGGGGGATGTACACCGGCTGGGCCACGTTCCAGGCACAGTAGGCTGCGGGGTCTACCGTCTGGTCAAAGCGTTGGGCCCCGGTGAAGACTACCAGCGCGTCCAAGGTGAACTTGACCCCAAACGAGATAGTGACCCAGGGCCACCAGTTGTGGAAAACCAAACCGAAAAGGAGCAGCGTATTGCATAAGAAAGCAGTCACTAAAAAGGTTAAGAACAGAGGATCACTGTGAAGGGCCTTTCGGGAGTTGGAGGCCCAGCGGATGTGTTGGGCGAGGAAGGTTGTTACCCGAGGTACGGGTGCCGTGGTGACAAAACTCTCCGGATTAACATTAAAGCGCAACCGGGCTTGACGGGAGATAGCCTGTACTAGGTACATGTCGTCCCCAGAGACTTGGTGTGCCACCGGCAGAAAGCCGTGGATAGCCTCGAAATTTTTACGGCGGTAAGCCAAATTTTGTCCGCTCCCGGACCAATTGCGTCCCCACCCAATGGCCCCAGCATTGGCAGCCATTAAACCCAGGAAATCCACGGCCTGGTAACGGACGAAAAAGGATTTTTGGGTGGTATCGATGGCAGAGAAACCCACCACAATGCCCGTGTCTGGTGTAAACTCCTTAACCATACTAGAAACCCAGGTGGGCTTAACCCGACAATCGGCATCGGTGGCTAAGATGATCTCCCCCGTTGCCACTTCCAGGGCCTTGGTAAGGGCGTATTTCTTAGGCGTCATAGAAGGAGTGGATTGTGTGATATGGAGACTGCGAACTTGAGGAAACTGTTGTTGGCTTTCGTCGTTAATGTTTGGGGTGCCATCGGTTGG